>DATNDM010000669.1:0-7648 GCA_035553235.1 Pyrinomonadaceae bacterium
AAGCCGCGGGTGCAGTTGTTGAAGTTTGGCGACTACTCGCTCGATTTTCGGCTGCTCGTATGGACGAACCAGCCGCGCCGTCACGTGCAGATTCGCAGCGATATCAATTATCGGATTGCGCGCCTCTTCCGCGAGCATGGGATCGTGATTCCGTATCCGACGCAGGAGTTTTTGTTGAAAGGCCTTCCACGCAACCTCGAACCCAGCCTGCTAGCTGACGACGATTCTTCCGACAACGCCTCAGCCCAGCGCAATCAAACGCAGATCGGTGCAGATCCGCGCAGATCTGCGTTTGAGTAATACTTTTGTCTTGAGGGGCGTATTTCATTGCAAAAACGAAACTGAGTGAGGCATCATTCAGTCTTAGTTTGATATGCGCTCTGCTCGTTCACTAACAACCGATAAGCGTGAAGCAATCTTGCGCGCCGCGACCAGTGTCTTCGCACACAACGGCTACTTCAATTCCAAAGTCGCCGACATCGCGCGCGAAGCCGGCGTGGCCGACGGTACGGTCTATCTCTACTTCAAGAGCAAGGAAGACATTCTTCACTCGATCTTCGACCGCAACGTTGCAGAAGCTCTCGACGCAGCGAGGAAACGGATCGAACGCGTAACAGATCCAAAGGAGAAACTGCGCCAGATCGCGACATTGCATCTCTAACGGCTCAGCGCCGATCGCGATCTCGCCGTCGTTTTCCAGGTCGAGCTGCGCGGCTCGACGAAGTTTATGGAGGAGTTTTCAGCGGCTGGGTTTGCCGAGTATCTCGCGCTCATTCGTGCGACGTTTGAAGAAGGACAACGCGCCGGCATCTTTCGCGCGGATCTGAACGCGAAGGTCGTCGCCAAAATACTCTTCGGCGCGTTGGACGAAATGGCGACGAATTGGATCCTTTCGAAGCGTCGCTACAAACTCGCGCCCATGGCGGACGAGGTGCTCGACATTTTTCTCAACGGGGTCAACAAGCCTGAAGCGAGCGATTGAGTACATGGATGTTCACTCCAGCACTCCGCCGCAGCGCGTCTTCTCGCCTGACGAGCCGGCGACGCTCGTCGACGTCTTCAACCGAATCGCGCGCGATCACAAACGTCCTGACACACTGAACTACAAGCACGACGGCCGTTGGCTTTCGATTTCTTCTGACGAATTGCTGGCGCGCGCTAAGCGTATCGCCGCGGGACTGCATGCCATCGGTGTGCAGCGTGGTGATCGTGTTGCGCTGCTTTCCGAAAGCCGCGTCGAATGGACGCTCACGGATGCGGGTGCGATTTTCGCCGGCGCGATCGATGTTCCGATTTATGCGACCTTAACGCCGCCGCAGGTGCGTTACATCCTGAACGATTCCGGCGCCTGCGTTTTGTTTCTGCCGAACCGCGAGAAGTTTCTCGAGTTGAAAGACGCGCTTGGCGAGTGTCCGGAGATCAAGCACGTTATTTTCTTCGACGCTGATGGTGTTACGGCTGCTGATGGCCTGACGTTGGACCAACTCGAAGCAAAAGGGCGCGAGCTCGAGCCGGATCACATCGATCGCTTAGCCGCGCAAACTACGCCGAACGACCTCGCGACCATCATTTACACTTCGGGCACGACTGGCGAACCGAAGGGCGTGATGCTCACGCACGCGAACCTCGTCTCGAACCTGATTGACTCGTCAGGGCACCATGACTTTGGCAGGCACGACACCGCGCTTTCCGTATTGCCGCTGTCTCACGTTTTCGAGCGACAGGCGATGTACATGTATCTGCATAAGGGCATGGCCGTTTACTTCGCGGAGTCGTTGCAAACGATTGGCCCAAACTTGCGCGAGGTGAGTCCGACGGTGCTCGTCGGCGTGCCGCGCATCTTTGAAAAGATTTACCAGCGCATTCAGGAGAGTGCCGCGGAACGTGGAAGAGTTAGTGTCGTGTTGCTGGCGTGGTCTGTGTCGGTGGCGCGTGAGTACGCGAAGTGTTTGCTTGATCACAAGCCGATTCCGCCGTCGCTCAAGTTCAAACACTCGATCGCGTCTAAGCTCGTGTTTTCGAAGTGGCAACGCGCGTTCGGCGGCAGGATGCGGCTGCTCGTTTCAGGCGGTGCGGCTTTACCCGAGGATCTTTCGTACGTCTATCTCGGGGCCGGAATTCCGATCGTGCAGGGTTATGGATTGACTGAGACTTCGCCCGTGGTCACGACCAGCGGCGTCGATGATATGCGGCCTGGGACAGTCGGCAGGGCGATTCCGAATGTTGAGATTCGCATTGCGGAAGACGGCGAGATTGAAGTGCGTGGTCCAAACGTGATGCGTGGTTATTACAACAAGCCTGAAGAAACGCGCGCGGTGTTTACGAGCGACGGGTGGTTCAAGACGGGCGACGTCGGCACGCTCGACAGCGACGGATTTCTGCGTATCACCGACCGCAAGAAGGAGTTGTTCAAAACGTCCGGCGGAAAGTACATCGCGCCGCAGCCGATTGAACAGGCGATCAAAGGCTCGCGATTTGTGAACCAGGTGGTGTTGATTGGCTCGGAGCGAAAGTTTCCGGCGGCGTTAGTTGTGCCTGTGTGGGAACAGCTCGAGTCGTACTGCAAGTTGAAAGGGATTGAAGTTAAGAGCCGCAGCGAGCTTTGCAGTCATCCGCGCATCATCGATTTGATTCAGCGACAGATTGACGCGTTGACGCCGAACCTGGCGAAGTATGAGCGGATCAAGAAAGTCGCGCTGCTGGAGAATGAGTTTACGATTGAAGGTGGCGAGCTTACGCCGACGTTAAAGGTTAAGAGAAGAGTTATCGATGAGAAGTATCGAGATGTAATTGAGGAGCTTTATCGGGAGTGAAAGAATTAGGACGTCTTGGAATGTTGACGTCGACATGAAGTGCTTTGAGAATTCGGTTTCCCGCGTCCTCACCGGCTCGCTGTAACAACCTTTCCCGATACAAGGCACCTGAAGCGGTACCAGGGTCAACGACTACTCGGCCCGCGCGAGTGCCGGTGGGATAACTATTCCCGCTAGTCGTGACTTTCGCTGTACCCGGCGCGAACACGACAAACTCGAGGACAAGGTCGTCGTACGAGCGTGCCATCGAGTCGAGTCTCAAAGTGAGCAGGACAACGTAAGTACCTGTATCTGATTTAGCTTTTTTGATTGCTTCTCCGCGGCTTAACGACCGATCGGTGACGTCTACATCAGCCGAACTTCCCGCCCGCAGGCGATCCGCGCAGCCCTTTACCACCGCGTCGTAGTAGGTGAAAGGGAATGTTGCATACGTGTCGTTCCGATCCGCGCCGACATAGAACAGCAGCGACGATTCTTTTTCGGCTTTCTTCGGCACTGGAGTTGGTTCTGGAGTTGGCGTTGGCACGGGAGCCGCCGGAGCAGTCTTCACGTGTTTGCGTCCTGACTGTGCTTGCGCAGACCAGATGCATAAGGCCAGAACCAGCATGGTTGCGAAGGCTCGACATTTCATGTGCGTTGAGATTGTAAACACTCGCCGTGAGAATGGGAAGGTCGTTTTGTTACACTGCGAAATCGATGGAACTCAATAAACCTCAGACACTTGTGATTACGGGAGTTCGGGACCAGGCTCGACTCATACGCGCGTTCGATCTGCGGGCTGATGGAGTGGTTGATTTCACGCCCGGACAGGTTGCTCTACTGCGAGTGAACGGTGAAGAGCCGGCTTACTTTGCGTTTGCCGGCGCGCCTGACGAGCGGGATCTCGAAGTGCTCGTGAAGCAGAAAGTCGGTGCGAGTGCGGTGATTTACAACATGTGCGTCGGCGAGGAGATCGAGTTGGTTGGGATTGCGGGACATGGTTTCGATCTCGATAAGGTGAAAGGTCGTGATCTTGTCTTCGTCGCGATGGGAACCGGTGTTGCGCCTTTGCGTTCGGCATTGCGTTACGTGTTGAGACGAAAAGAGGAGTTTGGGCAGCTGGTCGTGCTTTACGGCGCGCGCACGCCGGACGACTTTTGTTATCGCGATGAGACTGACGACTGGAGTGACCACGGCGTCCAGTTGCGCCAGGTGATCTCGCGTCCGGACGGCCATGAGTGGTCAGGCCCGACGGGTTATGTGCAGTCGTTGTTGGACAACGTGTTGCCGGAGTTATCCTCCCCGGTCGCTTTGATCTGCGGCTCGCGCGAGATGATCGAGCAAACACGCGAACGTCTCGGCAAGATGGGTTTCAAGCCGGAAGAGATTCTGACGAATTACTAGTTTTTAGTTCTTAAAGAACTGCGCTGCTTTAATTATCGTGGCGTTACAGTAACGCTGGATGGCCTTGAAGTCCGCCCAGTTCTCCGTGACGACTTGCGCCTTCCACCGTTTCGCACTGACAGCGATCAAGACATCCAGCGCGAGTCGCTGCGACGCACCTGGCGGCAGCCGCTTCAGTTTTCCTCGACCTTCGCGCCTCCTGTCCTGACTCAGGAGAAACATGATTTTACCCGCGAGGAGCCAGTCGTCGTCGTTCGGAACGATCAACAAGTTATCACCTTGAAACTGTCGGAAAGATCGTTCGTAAGATTTGCGGCGCGAACTATCCGCAGCACTAGACATGAGCTCCATCATCACGATAGCGGACAAGACGAAATTTCGTGGCATCTCGTGAAAAGAGAGCTTTCGTGAAACGATGACCGATGTGTCGTAGGTGAAGTACGGCATCGAAGAGAGAGGTTTTATTCAGCTAAGTTGTTTACAGTCTTTGGAATTCTCCGCGTTGATTATCCTCATAGGCCCAGCGAAAGATTTTTAAGAGTAGTTGCTCTCTCTTTTTTCGGCGTCGCTCGAGTTCATCAGCGTTCTTTTGGGCCGCCTTCGAGTTCCGACCTGAGATAGACGCTTTAGGCGCAGCCTTTTTCGCGCGAGATGAAGTCGATGAAGAAGCCGAGGCCTTCTTGCGAGTTGAGGTGTGAGATTTGGTTTTCTTTGTTGCCATGTGCGCAGTGTAGCACACTTGCTTTGAAGAATATTTCAGCCGCGGATTTACGCGGATGAACGCTGATCATTAATCCGCGTTCATCCGCGAAAATCCGCGGCTGCAAACTAAAACAACCTTAACTTGATGGCGGCTTCAGGCCCATCATCCGCATGTAGGTGATGATGTTGCCGTAATGAAGACTCGTATGGCCCACGTTGCTGAATAGGGGTCTGAGCTGGCCGTTGCCGGAGCTGTAGGCGGCGTTGCACTTCCCGACAGCTTCTTTGAGTTTGGGAAGCAGCGTGTCCTTGTCCGTGGCGCCCTTCTCGACCGCGTCCGACCATTCGACTTTGTTGCCCGAGCCACGCGCGCAGAAAAAATTGTAAGAATCGGTGACGTGAGCGATCAACTGGCCGAACGTGCGCACCGTGTCAACTGGGCGATAGCTGTACTTCTCCGCGGGCACCATCTCCGCGGCTTTCGTCACCCAATCATTGACTTCGTTGAAGCCGTTTCGCATTTCCGTGGCAACATCCGGAGTTTTTTCCGGCGTTGACTGCGCCAGGCTCGATGCTGCCGGCACGAGCACGCAACAGAGGACGAGAAGAATTCTGAGTTTCATAGGGTCTCCTTTGGCGGCGCATGCTAAGCCCGCACGTGAACTGATCGCAACATGTAATACGCGAACGGTCCTAATTCTGAGATGAACGGGCTCAAGTAATAGATCAACGGATTATTTCCTGCGAATCGTGGCATAAACAAGGTCATGAGATTGGGCCACAATCTCGATCGTGTAATCGGCGAGCAGCGGCTCAACCTCGTTTTTCGCCAGAATGATCCCGGACGGCTGCTCATCAGCAACGTCAGCTAACGGCTTGTAGTTGTGATAGACAGTGCTGCTGTAGGCGCGGTTTCCTCCGGCCGCCTGGAGCACACGCTTGTTGCTGTAGAACAAAGCGGCCTGCGGATCAAACTCACCATTTTGCGAATAGACAATCAACACTGGGGGAAAAGACTGCGCGGCAGCGAGGCTCGCCAACTCCTTAACGCCTTCGTCCGAATCCTCAATCCTGACGTAATAACTCCTGATCTTCCCTATCGCCTCATGAGCAAACCACACGCAAACCAGAACGACCGCCACACGGATTGCAACCCGACGGCAATCCCAAAGCCATGTGAACAGATCTGAAATGAGCAGCGCGAGCGCGGGATAGACGGGCAAGATGTACGACGTCGACTTCGTTTGTGCTGCGGTGTAGAACCCAAAAACAAGCACCGCCAAAGCGAGAACTGCCACGGACAATCGCCCGCGTTTGATCTGCCAGAGATTGAAAGCGACGGCGAAAGGCGCAATGGACCACCACGGATAAATCTTCGCCCAAATCTCACGAACGTAAAACCAGTAAGCACCATTGTGTCCTTCGAGCGCCGTTACCGTTCGACTCAACACGTGGTAGTAAAAATACTCATTCAAGAAAGCCGAACCATGCCGGTAAATCATTACCGCATGCCACGGGATGACGATCGCCAGACTTGCAAGAATGCTGAACCAGAACTGTTTTGCTTTGAGCGTCTCATGCGCTTGACGATCAACTACCAGCGCGAAAGCAATCGCTGCCGGCGCAAACAAGCTCGCGAAACTCTTCGCCATGAAACCGAGCGCGCACGACACGGAAACCACGTACCACCAGCGATGATCACCATCCCTCACCCGCAAATAACCATATACGGCGAGATACATGAAGACGACCACCAGAACATCCGTGTTTACGAGCCGCGACATCTGTACGAACTGAAACGTCGTCAGCAGTATCAACGCCGCGATCAGGCCGCACACTGGACCACGCTGACGTTTGCCGATTCCATAAACGACTGCGACCAGGCCCACACCGGCGAGCGCCGAAACAGCCCGCGCCGAAGACTCACTGACACCAAAGACTCGGAAGAAGCCGGCCATTATCCAGAACGTCAAGGGCGGCTTTTCAAACCAGTTCGTATGTTGCCAGTGGAGTGTTAGCCAGTCGCGGCTCTGTAGGATTTCCTTTGCGACCTCGGCATAGATCGATTCATCCCAGTTCTTCAAAGCCGGATCGCCTAGTCGATAAAACAAGACGATCGCGGCGGCGGCTATGACGATCAAAAAAAGGGCTGATGAACGATTGAGTCGAAGCAATCAGGCTCCAGAAGGAGAAATGAAAATCAGTTACTACTCGTAACGCAGCGCAATCAAACGCTGCGGATCTTTGTAGGGCAATGGACTGAGCAAAACGGCGCGGACTTTTTCACCGAAATCTTCAGCTTTTATCGAAGTTCACAACCGCTTAGCCCCGAAGCTGCAAGCCCTTTCGAACGACAGTTCGCCTCAGCGGAGGTTTCCACAGCGCTTCAGTTAATTCTCCTATTCGTATCGAAGAGCAACCAGTGGATCGACTTTCGCGGCGCGTCGCGCAGGCAACCAGCACGCAATTAGCGCGACGAGTATTAGCAATGAGCCGGTGACGATCAACGTCAGTGGATCGCTCAGTTTGATCCCGTAAAGTTGTTGGGTCATACCTCGCTCCCAGGTTCCTGGTCCAAAATACTGACTCTGCAAAACTCGATTCAATACATACCAGCTCAACGCTCCGGCTGTGAGACCTAAGAGCACTAATTTCATTCCTTGCCAGATTATCAACTTTAGTACGCTGGCCATTTGAGCACCGAATGCCATGCGAATCCCGATCTCCTTTGTCCGTTGGCTAACGGAAAA
>DATNDM010000670.1:0-2634 GCA_035553235.1 Pyrinomonadaceae bacterium
CAGCATGGGCCAACCGTGGTGGGATTACTGGGTGCCGCTTGTGTTCGCGAACAACAACCGTCCGGTGCGGGCAATCGACTTTCCGGTCACGTTTCACCGAAATCATCCACAGAATTGGTCGTGGGAAAACTGGGGTCGTTGCGGAGTCGAGTTCGGTCGTGCGGCGGGACTTAACGGCAACGGCGGCTTCCAGCCTTCTGGTCCAAGCGCGTGGGGTACGCGCTGCCGTATTCAGCAGCACAGCGCAAACGTGTCGCAGCAGCCGATGAACATCAGGCAATGGGCGGAACAGAAATTCAGTGGGCCAGGATCGAAGCTCTTCCTGGAATTGGGCGCGCACAATGGCGCTGACGCCGCCTGGCTCGCACAGATTCCCGGCGCCATCGTGCACGTCCTTGAGCCTGATCTGCGCAATCAACCGCAGGCGCGACCGAACGTCATCGTGCACGAGAAAGCCATAGGTGCTCACGACGGCCAGGCCTCGCTGGTGTTGAGTCAGCGCGGCTGGGGAGAATCGTGGACGCACTCGTCGACGATCAAGCAGCCCTTCAATCACTTGCTCCGCTATCCAGTGACCTTTGGCGGCTCGGTACCAGTTACCGTTCAGACGCTCGACAGCTTCTGTGAAGAACGATCTCTGGACGTGATTGATTTTATCTGGGCCGACATCGAAGGAGCCGAAGGCGACATGATCCGCGGCGGCCGCGCGAGTTTGAAACGCACGCGCTACCTGTTTACGGAATTCTCCGACGACGAACTGTACATGGACCAGGTTACGCTCGCCGAAATTCTCGAGATGCTGCCTCAGTTCAAAGTGATCGAGGTCTGGCAGGATTACGTGTTACTGGAAAATCAGGAACTACAGGCATGAGCCAGCTGGGCCAGGACATACTCGTCGACAAATACTTGAACGGGAAGCGCGACGGCGTTTTCGTCGACATCGGCGCTTACGACGGCGTGACGTTCTCGAACACGCTGATGCTCGAACGAGATCGTGGTTGGACCGGCATCTGCATCGAACCTTTGCCGGACATCTTTGCCGCGCTGTGCGAGAACCGCAGTTGCATTTGCGTCCAGGCATCTATTGGCGACCGCGATGAACCGGAGGTCGAGTTTCTTGCGATGCAGAGCGAGGCCGCTCGGGTGCGCATGCTCAGCGGCGTGCTGTCTGAGTACGACTCGAGACACCTCGCGCGTGTTGATGCAGAGATCGATGAGTTTGGCGGAAGTAAATGCGTGATCCGCGTACCGATGCGGCGCTTGCAAACGGTGCTTGATGAACACCGCATCGGCAAAGTTGATTATCTTTCGATTGACACCGAAGGATCGGAACTCTCGATCATCCGTTCCACGATGCTCTCCGCAATCGGCAATCCCTGCATCGTGCTGGAAAATAACTACGATGATCCAACACTGGACGCGGCGCTGAACGATCAGGGATACACGTTGCATACAACGCTCGAATGGGATCGATTTTACGTGCACGTAAATGAAAGATAACGTCACAAAACAGGTTAGCGTCGGGATCTACTACCAGAGTGAGCCGGAGCGACTTAGGTTAACCCTGGATAGTCTGCGGCGAAACACTGCTCCGGGATTTCAGTTGGTGCTTTTGCCGGATGGTCCAGACGCGCGTATGGTGCAGACGTTGAGTGGGTTGACTGATATCCCGCAGTCTGGAACCAGAGAGCCTGCCGGCGCGGCGGCTTGTTTCAACCGGCTCGCCGCATATTCAGATGCCGACGTTGTCATTCTGCTTGAAAGCGGTGCACAGCCGGGCCCGGGCTGGCTGGAACATCTCTTGAAGGGACTCGAGGCTGATCCGCGCAATGGACTCGCGGGACCTTCGACCAACAACTCGTGGAATGAGCAGTGTGTGTTTCAGCACGCTGGTGATGCAGAGCGGACTGCGGTCGAGGCGAAAGAGAGATTTGGTGATCAGGTTCGCACGCTCGAGCCGCTGTATAGCCTGGCCGATTTTTGTTATGCCGTGCGGCGTGAGGTGATTGAAGCGATCGGCGCGGCCGATGAACAGTACTCGCTTGGTCCATGTTGGGAGATGGATTACAACATTCGCGCCGCGCGTGCCGGCTGGCGCGGCGTTTGGGTCGGCGCGGCTTACGTGCATCGCGCGCCATTCACAGCCCGGCGGCAGTTGGAAGAAGCGCGACGATTTGAAGCGAGCAAGCGTCGGTATCAGGACAAGTTCTGCGGCGCACGGCTGCGGGGTGAAAAGACTGACTATCGCACACATTGCCGCGGCGATGCGTGTCCGAACTTCGCCCCGCAGGAACTGATCGAAATCAAGAGGGCTGTTTCTTCAGCTCAGCTCGATACATTGCCCTTGCAGACCGCTCCCGCTGTGGTCGAAGCACCGCTCGTGAGTTGCATCATGCCGACGTATAACCGGCGTTTGTTTGTGCCACAGGCGATTCGCTGCTTCCTGCGGCAGGACTATCCTAATCTTGAACTGCTGGTTGTTGATGATGGACCAAACCCGGTAGCGGATTGCGTTCCGGAAAGCGATCGAATTCGTTACATCCGTCTGGATAATCGCGCGACAGTCGGAGCGAAGCGCAACCTCGCATGCGAGCAGGCACGCGGTGAATTCATCGTGCACTGGGATGACGACGA
>DATNDM010000671.1:0-2435 GCA_035553235.1 Pyrinomonadaceae bacterium
GAGAGGTCATGGGCGATGAACAGATAGGTGAGGCCGAGCTCGTCCTGCAGGTCCTGCAGAAGGTTGACGACCTGCGCCTGCACGGAGACGTCGAGCGCCGACACGGGCTCGTCCGCCACGATCAGCTTCGGATTCAGCGCGAGCGCTCGCGCGACACCGATGCGCTGTCGTTGTCCGCCGGAAAACTCGTGCGCGTAACGGTTCATGTAATCAGGATCAAGCCCGACGCGTCGCAGCAGTGCGGCCACGCGATCGCGGCGTTCACTCTTCGTGCCCTGATGATGAATTACGAGCGGCTCGCCAACGATGTCGCCGATCTTCATTCGCGGATTCAGCGAGGCGTAAGGATCCTGAAAGATGATCTGCATCTCGCGCCGGGTCTCGCGCAGCTCTTTTTTGTTGAGCGCGAGAATGTCTCGACCTTCGAAGTAGATGTGACCCGCAGTCGGTTCGATCAAACGCAACAGGCAGCGCCCGACTGTCGACTTGCCGCAACCCGATTCACCAACGAGACCCAGCGTCTCACCAGCAAAGATCTGAAACGACACGCCATCGACCGCGCGCACTACGTCGGTCGATCCTTCAACCGGAAAGTGTTTGACCAAACCACGAACTTTGATCAGCGTGTCGCGCGGCTCTGCCCGCGCGACAGGCAAATCCGGTTGACGATTTGTTTCAACTTGGACGCTCATGAACACCTTCGTGGTCGGCCGCAACCGCGGCCGCAAGATCGTAAAGCACGCAACGCACCTGCACGCTGCCGTCCAGTTGATAAAGCGGAATCTCCTCGCCCGTGCAACGAGGCATGCGATGCGGACAACGTGGCGCGAAGTGACAGCCGGGCGGCAGATCAGTCGGTCGCGGCACCACGCCTTCGATCGTCTCCAGCCGCTCCTTGTGCACCACCTGCGTGCTCGTCAGTTTTGGCACTGAACGCAGCAGGCCTTCTGTGTACGGATGCTTAGGCCGCGCGAACAACTCTTCGACCGGCGACTCCTCGACGATTCTTCCCGTGTACATGACTGCAACGCGATCGGCAACTTCCGCGACCACGCCGAGATCGTGCGTGATCAGAAGCACCGCCAACTCGCGCTGCTTTCGTAGATCGTCGAGCAGTTCGAGTATCTGGGCCTGGATCGTGACGTCGAGCGCAGTCGTGGGTTCGTCCGCGATCAGGAGTTTCGGATTACAGGCGAGCGCCATCGCGATCATCACGCGCTGTCGCATGCCGCCTGAGAGCTGGTGCGGATAATCATCGACGCGACGAGCCGGATCCGGAATCGAAACTTCCCTCATCGCCTCGATCGTCGCCTGCCGTGCTTGTTTGCGCGACAGCTTCCGATGCAGGCGAAGCGCTTCGGCGATCTGTTCGCCGACAGTGAAAACAGGATTGAGCGACGTCATCGGATCCTGAAAGATCATCGCGATGTCGTTGCCGCGCATCTCGCGCATTTCCGAGTCTGAGAATTTGAGTAGATCTTTGCCGTCGAAAAGTATTTCGCCGTTGACGATCTTGCCCGGCGGTGCGATCAATCGCATGACGGAGAGCGCCGTTATCGACTTCCCACAACCCGACTCACCGACGAGCCCCAGCAACTCACCGCGATCGAGATAAAAACTCACACCATCAACCGCACGTACGAGTCCCGCGCGTGTTGGGAAGTGTGTTTGCAGATTACGAACTTCGAGCAGGTGGGTCATCGACTACGGCCAAAAGTTATATTCCAATTGCATCCACATCGACACCGCGTGGCCATCTTTCCTGGCGGGAACGAACTTGATCTTTTTCGCCGCGTCAATCGCCCGCTCAGTCAGTCCGTACGGAAGTTCTCTCACGACGCGAATGTTTTCGACTGTTCCTCTGCTTGTAAACACGACTTTGAGGATCACGGTTCCGGCAATCCCTTTCGCTCGCGCTTCATCAGTATAAGAAGGTTCGGGCTTCTCAAGAAGTCGGACCTTTTCGTCCGGTCGCCCTGCAGCAACAGTCCGGTCGCCCGGCCCGTCGTCCACTTTGATTCCATCCGTATTCTTGCCCAGCTTTATTGAAGCAAGAAATTCCCGGCCGGCATCTTCCGGTAGATCCGCACGCCTCCTCACAACAAAGCGGTACAAGTGTGTTTCAGTAGCGAAAAACTGCGCTGTCGCAGGATGCTCTTTGTCTGCCGATGAGCACTCTTTTGCGGAATAGCCATCGACATTGAGCGCCCGTTGGTTGGCAGGTTCGCATCGCAGGTCTTCTGAGTTTCCACGGATAAACTCCTCCAACGATTGTTCCGGCTTTGGATTTTCATAAACCTCAATCGTGAACAGGACGCCGTTAAAGAATGTTTCGAGCTGTCGTTCCATCCGATATTTGTGATCCTGCTTGCGCGGAACTCGCGTAGTCGTCATGGCCGGAAGCGCCGGTAACAGCACGGAAAACTCTGCACCTT
>DATNDM010000672.1:0-5918 GCA_035553235.1 Pyrinomonadaceae bacterium
CTGCATACTGCCGGCCTTGCATGATAGATCCCGCATCCACGCGTTTCAGGGTTAATGAACTGGCACGCGTCGCCAAAAAGCGCGTCGCGCTTGCGCCGCAACACTCTTTCCTTGTCCCACATCTTTGTGTACCGGGCCGTAGCCACTTCTTCCGTCACGCCGAAGTGCTTCGCCAACCGGCGAATGTCACGCGGCGTTACCTGAACGCGCTCATACGCTGAACAGCAGAACGCGGGACAATCATTGCAGTCGTAATAAACTTTCGGTTTAGCGGTCGGAATTGTTCCCATGATTCCTGGTTCTCCTATCGTCGTTTGGACTTTTTGTATTCCGACAACAGCAGGTTCATAAACTGCTCACGCTTTTCATAGAGACGCTTGGGCTCGCGCGGTTCGTGACGTGTAAGAGCATAAGCCGTAATGAGCGGAAGCGCCACTGTAGAATCGAGATAACACACAACTGCGTCGGGAAGTCGATCAGGATCGACCTTGCCCCACGAGACTGCTTCACCCGGAGTTGCTCCCGATAAACCACCAGTGTCAGGACGCGCGTCAGTCACTTGCAGAAAATAATCGTGACCACGTTCGTCGATGCCGAGCACTTCCTGGATCTGTGGTTCAGTTTGCAAAAGAAAATTCTTTGGTGAGCCGCCGCCGAGAATGAACACGCCGGAACGGCCTTTCACTTTCTTGCCCTTCGACTTCACTTCACCACGTTTCGCCGCAAGTACGAGGGCGGCGGTCTCGTTCACGTCAAGCGACGGATCGAATGCGAGCTTGTTGCCTTGCAGCGCTTTCGCCGCGACGTTCATTCCGATCGAAGAATCACCTGGTGAAGACGTGTAGATCGGAACGCCATACTCGTAAGCGACGGCTAAAAGCGATTTGTCTTTAATCCCGAGTTTTTGCTCGCGCTGATGGACATAACGTCCGCAGAGATAGTGAAACTCAGCCGTCGACATCGGCTTTTGAAACTCCGGCGCTTCGATGATCTTGCGGAAGAACGCGTCAGTGTCGAGCAGCACTGAGTAGTCGAAGAAGATGTCGTAAATGCGGACCACTTCTTCCTCGCGCAGGACCACGTCAGACGTGTAGGCGTTGCCGAGGTGCATCGCGAGACCGATGCCGAAATGCGTGTCGTGATAGAGATTCGCGCCCGTGGAGATGATCCAATCGACGAAGCCCGCTTTAATCAGTGGAATGAGCGCGGAGATGCCGAGACCAGCGGGCGTCAAAGCGCCGGTTAGTGAGACGCCGATTGTTACTTCGGGCTCCAGCATTTTCTCGGTGAAAAGATGGCAGGCCTCGCGCAGACGGGCGGCGTTGTAAGCGAGAAAAGCCTCGTCGATCAAATCTGCAACCACGATGTTTTTTTCAATTGGCGCCGGATCGATTCGTTTGCCGCGCAGGAATTTGCTTTTGTGTTTACCCATTGGTTCTTACTTTTTCATCCACAGATTACGCACGTTACACAGAGCCGACTTCTATGAAAACAGTCTGTGTAATCTGTGGATAACTGTTCTAAGATGTTTGTGCCTTTTGTGATTCCTCGTGGTCTGCTTCTGACGCGTCTTCTTCCGGCGCTTTCCTTACCCGCACTCGGAGAATGCGTCGTTCGTCTGCTTCAAGAACTTCGACTTCCAAACCGCGTATCGTCAATCGCTCGCCGGCCGCGGGCACTGTTCCGGACTCATTGATTACGAGTCCGGCGATCGTCGTGAAATCGTCGGCCTCGATCTCCATGTCGAAGAGGCGCTCGATCTTCCCGATCTCGGTTGAGCCCAGCACTTCGTAACTACCATCCTCGGCTTCGACTATGTCTTCGAGCTCTTCGCCGAGGATGTCTTCGTCTTCGATCTCGCCGACGATCTCTTCGAGAATGTCTTCGACAGTCACCAATCCACACACGCCGCCATACTCGTCGATGACCATCGCAAGTTGCGCGTGCGCCTTCTGCATCTCTTCAAGCAGATCCGCGACGGGCTTTGTTTCCGGTATGAAATACACTGAACGCACGAGCGATTTGATGCATTCGTCTTCTCGTCCCTCGGCCCAGCATTGCAGCAGATCGCGCACGTAGATCATGCCGAAGACGTTGTCGATCTGTTCGCGATAGACGGGCAGACGCGAGTACTTCGAGTCGAGAATAACATCGCGCGCTTCACGAATAGTTGCATTTTCAGGAACGGCGACGATGTCCGGCCGCGGCGTCATGACCTCACTCACGCGGGTATCCCCAAACTCGATGATCGAATGGATCAGTTCGCCTTCTTCTTCTTCGAGAATGCCTTCTGCTTCGCCGACGTCGATCAGCGCCTGAAGGTCTCCGCTGTCATCAGCTTCTTCCTCTTCGTCACCGGTTTCGGTGATTTGATCCTTCCGGCGCGAGCGATCGAACAGACGCTGAAAAGGATCGGCGATGAAGGTCATGATCGGAAAGAACGGCCGGACGATCGGCAGCAGGAACAGCAGCGTGCCTTCCGGATTGCGCGTCGAAATGAAGAGCGGAATCAGTTGACGAAAAATACCGGCGAGTATCAGTCCGGCAAACAGCCCGACGAGAACGAGTCGCGGATCGGGGAAAAGGTTCAGTGAAATTGAAGTAATCAGGACCGCAACGACGACGAGCAGGATCTGAATCATCGCCGCGAGAGCGAAGCTGAAGCTCGGACGTTTTTCCAGTGCTTGGCGAAGAAATTGTCTTGACGGTGATTCAGGCTTCTCTCCGTTCTCGCCGATGAGGCGGCGGAGACCGACATCGCTCAACTGGGCGAAGGCCATGTCAACCGTGGCCAGCAGCGAGAGCACTATGAGCAATAAGAGCGTAAGCCCTATTTCAAGTTCCATCGATGGGGAAATAGTATGGACAGGATTGACGCGATTGTAAATCCTTCAATCCTGTCCAACGAAAGCTTTGCCTCAAAAGTCAAAAATCATTGTTGGATCGGGTCAGTACAGAGAGCGGTAGCGACCTGGTCAAACCAACGGAATCAAAAATCATTAGAAATATTGCTGCTGATCACTGACCAGGTCGCTACCGCTCCCTGTACTGACCCGATCCAAGCACCATCCCGAAGTTTGAGGCAAAGCCTCCGACGACTGTCTAAATGCCTAACCTCTTCCGCATTCTCAATTCGAGTCGATTCATCTCGCCGTTATCAGTCTCATGATCGTACCCGCAAAGATGCAGCAATCCATGAAGTATCAACTGCGAGATTTCACTCGTCAACGTCAACCCATTCGCTTTCGCTTGCACCTCCGCCGTATCGACTGACACAGCTACATCACCAAGATTAAATTTGTCTTCCGCGGGAAACGACAACACATCCGTCGCCTTATCAACTCCACGAAATTGACGGTTGAGTGCTCGAATCCGTTTGTCTGAAACGAATGCGATCGTCGCCGACGACTCGCTCTTCCCGATCGCGTCAAGCGCCCTGTCCGCAAACGTGGACCACGCTTCAGTGTCGAGTTTCAGACGTCGCTGGCGATTGACAACCTCGACCATCGTTATATCTGGGGCTTCCGTGTTTGCTCTTCGTAAGCGCGGATGATCATCTGTACGAGTTTGTGGCGCACGACGTCTTTGTCGGTGAAGTAGACGAACTCGATGCCTTCAAGTTGCGAGAGTATTCGTTGTGCTTCGATGAGGCCGCTGCGTTTGCCGGTCGGAAGGTCGACTTGCGTCACATCGCCGGTGATCACGGCCTTCGAACCAAAACCGATGCGCGTGAGAAACATCTTCATCTGTTCGCTCGTCGTGTTCTGCGCTTCGTCGAGAATGATGAACGCGTCTGACAACGTGCGACCACGCATGAATGCGAGTGGCGCGACTTCGATCACGCGTTTTTCGAGTAAACGGGTGACACGTTCGTAGTCGATGAGATCGAAGAGGGCGTCGTAGAGTGGGCGCAAGTATGGATCGACTTTGTCCTGCAGGTCGCCTGGCAGGAAGCCGAGTTTCTCACCAGCTTCGACTGCGGGACGCGCAAGCACGATGCGGTTCACTTGTTTCTGCATCAACGCCTGCACCGCCATCGCGACGGCGAGATACGTCTTGCCGGTGCCGGCGACACCGATGCCAAACACGACGTCGTTATCCTGGATTGCCTGAATGTACTTCCGCTGGTTGGCCGACTTCGGCGCGACCTGTTTCTTACCGGCCGGGTTGAAGCGGGTTTTGGTGAAGTAGTCACGCAAGCTGAAGGCGCGGTCTTCGGCGATTTGGGCAAAGGCCTCGCGCAGCTCTTTGTCGGTGAAGTGTTTTCCTTCTTTGAAGAGCTCGGAAAAGTCTTCGAGGATGCGTTGGGCAGTCTCGACGTCGACGGGATCCCCGTCGATCGAAACATCCTGACCGCGGGCATCAATTCTTACGTCCAGCAGAGACTCCAGATACTTGATGTTCTGGTCATGAACACCAAACAACGTCTCCAAACCACGAGGCGGCAGCTCAATTTTCTTCAAACTTTCTTAACTTTCTCCTTCACAGACATGCTGCCACAAAGCGGCACAAAATGCACAAACGATTCGGGGAATAGCGATTTTCTCTCGCCTTTGTGCCTCTTTTTGGGCAACCAACTCGCCTTGACACTCCCGGACCGGATCTCTATACTCCGTCACTTGCGCCTGAGGGCGGGTGCCCGGCGCGTTGGGAGAAAGTGAATGCCGAATCATAAATCAGCTGAGAAGCGCGTGCGACAGAGTGAGAAGCGACGTGTGATTAATCGTGGTCATAGGTCCAAGGTGAGGACGTATATCAAGAAGATACGGACGGCGCTTGAGTCGGGCAAGAGCGAGGATGTGCAGAGTGTGCTGCCTGAGGTCATGTCAGTGATTGATAAGTCCGTGCAAAAGGGCGTCATGCACAAGAACGCGGCGGCGCGATACAAATCGCGGCTGACGGTGCGCGCGAACCAAGTGGCTAAGTAAACGTAGTCCACACTAAAAATTTTACCGGGGCGGATCGATATTTCGGTCCGCCTCGGTTTTTTATTGGAAGGGAGAACGTGATGAACCGGTATGAGTCAGAAGACGAGATCGAGAAGGTGGTGCGGGCGTTTGAGACGTGCGAGACCGGAGCCGATGACTTTCATCATTCCGAGCACCTCGTCGTGGCCGTTTGGTATTTGCATACGATGGATCGGGACGCGGCCCTCGATCGGATGCGCGCGGGCTTGTTGAGGTTTTTGGATCATCATGTGGGAGATACAAGTAAGTATAGTGAGACGATCACGGTGTTTTATATCGATAAGATCGCGGCGAAGTTGGAGCAGATTGAAGGCTCGATCGTTGAGAAGTGTAATACGATCTTAGCCGCGGATTTTCGCGAATGAACGCGCATCAGGAAGCTAATTCGCAGACGAGCATTTCGAGTTGGAGGCGAGGGGTGGCTTGCGAGGTTTTGATGGCGAGGTCGGTAGCGGCGGTGAGTTGAATGCCGCGCGCGATCTTTGCAGCGGTGCTGCGTTGAAGTGTTGAGATGTAAGAGTCGCGTTTGAATGGTGGCAGGTTGATGTTGCGGAAGACTTCATCGCGACCGCCGCGAGTGAGCAAGTGCTTGCCGAGTGCCAGCCGGTGATAGTTTCCGGCAATTAGACCAACGAGCATCACGGGTTCGGCGCCGTCTTCGAGAAGTCGATGAAGTGTTTCGAGTGCTTTCTTGCGATTGCCGGCGAGTAGATGATCGCCGAGCTCGAAGTTTGATAACTCGCGTGAACGACCGATCAGTTCGTCAACAAGATCGGGAGTGATTCGGCCCGTGTTAGCTGCGGCTGAAGCGAGTTTGTCGAGTTCGTTATAGAGCGTCTGCACGTCAGTGCCGACGAGGTTGATAATTTCGCTCAACACGGAGTCGTCAGTCGTGACCTTTAGCTCCTTGAGCCGCGACTTGGCCCACGCTTTTGCTTCTGCATCTTTCAA
>DATNDM010000673.1:0-3191 GCA_035553235.1 Pyrinomonadaceae bacterium
TGAGCGCGACGAACTGTTCGTCGATTATCAACCGATCGTGTCGCTCGAAAACCGCACGTTGATCGGGTTTGAGGCGCTGGTGCGCTGGCGACATCCGGAGTTTGGGCTCGTGCCGCCGAAAGATTTTATTCCGGTTGCGGAAGAAACAGGGCAGATCCTGACGATTGGCCAGACGGTGCTCGAGTCGGCTTGCCGGCAGGCGCGTGAGTGGCTGACGACGTATCCGTCGGCGCCGCCGTTGTTCGTCAGCGTCAACTTGTCAGTGAAGCAGTTTAATCAGCCGGGGTTAGTCGAGAACATCGCGAGCCTGCTGAAACGCTTCGAATTACCGCCGCGTTGCTTGAAGCTCGAGATTACGGAGTCAGTATTTAGTGACAACATCGAGGCTGCGGTTGGGTTGTTGACGCAGTTGCGCGAGATCGGTGTACAGCTAAGCATCGACGACTTCGGCACGGGTTATTCGAGTTTGAGTTACCTGCAACGCTTTCCGATCGACACGTTGAAGATTGATCGTTCGTTTGTGACGCAGATGATGGAGAACGAGGAGAACCTCGCGATCGTGCGCACAATTGTCGCGCTCGCGCAGAACCTCGGGATGGATGTGGTTGCAGAAGGTGTCGAGACGGAAGATCAGTTGAAGCTGTTGCGGAAGTTGGATTGTGAAAACGGGCAAGGGTATCTGTTCTCAACGCCCATCGGCGGACGGCAGTTGAACAAATTTATCGCCGACTACGTCCCCGAAGCGCCCACCGCGATGGTGGCATAGAACCTTTCACGCAAAGGCGCAAAGCGGCAAAGGAATTTCACTTGGAGCCCGGCAGGCTTTGCATCTTTGCGCCTTTGCGTGAAAAGTTACACTTGATAAATCACTCATAAATTTTTAGCCACAAAAGCACAAAACTCACAAAATAGAAAGCAAACCTCTACTGCTTTTCGTTTTTGTGCTTTTTGTGGCTAACCTCTGGATGATCTCCAGCGATCGATCGCCACCGCCACCACGATGATCGCGCCGATAATGATCTCCTGAATGTAGTTGGGCCAACCGACCTGCTGACATCCATTACGAAGGAACGCCATGATCAGCGCGCCGATCATCGATCCGAGAATGCTTCCCTCACCGCCATTCAAACTCCCGCCGCCAATCACCACCGCCGCAATGATGTCTAACTCCGATCCAGCAGCTACAGTCGGATCACCTTGTCGCAGGCGCGACATCTGCATCACACCCGCGAGTCCAAAGAGCAGCCCCGCGAGTCCATAAATCCAAATCTTCAAACGATCCGTCGCGATGCCACACGCGCGGGCTGCGGCCTCGTTCGAGCCCAGCGCAAACACACGCCGTCCAAACACCGTGTTACGCAAAACAATCGCCGCGCACACAGCCAGAATGATCGTGATCCACACACCCGGCGCGACGAGCAGCCACGAAGGATTTGGGAACATCACGAGCAGCTCGTTCAACCACGTATCAGGCATGTTGACCGTTTGTTGATTCGCCAGCCACTTCGCGACACCGCGCGCGACGCCGAGCATTCCGAGCGTCGCGATGAATGGCACGACTTTCAACCGCGTGATCGCGAGTCCATTGATCACACCGACCACGCCACCAACGAGGATTCCACTCAACAAGGCCGCCGATGCCGGAAGTCCGGCGTTGATCGCGAGTGCGGTAACGACGCCCGTCAAAGCGATCGTCGAACCGACAGCGAGATCGATACCGCCGCTGATAATGATCAGCGTCATGCCGATCGCGCCGATCGCGACGATGACGGTTTGCGAAAGGACGATACGCAGGTTGTTTGGTGAGAGAAGCCTGCCGGGCGAGTCGACGAGGAGCGAGAACACCGCAATCACCGTCAACAGACCCAGCACCGGCCCAAAACCGCGGATCATACGGACAAGAAATCCGGATTTATTTATCCGCGTCATCTGTGGTTATTTTAGATATTGGTCCAACGGCGGATGGAGTAACGTGTTCACTTCCGGTGTTTGAAGATTTTCTTTCGTGACGAGCATCACGCCGGTATCGATCTTCTTCTCCACCGGTTTACCGAGCAGGCTATCGACCATCGTACGCACGCCGAGATATCCCATGTTGAATGGATTCTGCACCACGAGGCCATGCAACTGGTTCGCGTTAAGCGCATCGATAAATCGCTGGCTTGTGTCGAAACCGACAAACGAAATCTTCCCCGCCTTGCCGATATCTTCGAGCGCCAGCAACATGCCCGCAGTTGACGACTCATTCGGCGTGAAGATTCCCTGGACCACGTCGCCAAAAGTCTGCAACAGATTTTCCGAGGCGCGCTTGGCTGTGTCGCGCGTCGCGCCTGCGTATTGATTAGTCGAGACGAGCTCAATCTCCGGAAACTTCGCTTTGATCTCAGAAATGAAACCTTCTTCGCGTTCGGTCGTGCTTGCTGAACCTTCGGCGTAGCGCAGCACGAGCACCTTGCCTTTGCCGTTCAGCAGTTGGCCCATGCGATCCGCGGCGAGCGTTCCGCCTTTGCGGTTGTCAGTGGCGACAAAGCTGACAAACTGATCCGACTCCAAACCGGAATCGATGATCACGGTCGGAACGTTTGCGCGTTTGGCGTCTTCGACGGGACGCACGAGCGCGCGGTTGTCGAGCGGCGCGAGCACGATGCCGCTCACACCCTGCGCGGCGAAGCCTTCGACAACCTGTATCTGCTGTTCGCGATCGTCCTCGCGCAACGGGCCTTTCCAAATCACTTCGACGTCGGTGCCCTGCGCGGTCAGCTCCCCAGCAGCTTTGTTGCTGCCGGCGTGAATGCTCTTCCAGAACTCATGGGTCGTGCCTTTCGGTATGACGGCGATGGTGAGTTTCTTCTTCGTGTTGTTCGTGGATGGGCCTTTCGTACAACTGGCCAGCAGACAAAGTACGAGCAGCAGTAAGAGTAGTTGGCGCATAGTGTTCCTTAACAATTTTTCTCGCAGAAGCGCAAAGTGGCAAAGTTATTCTCTTTGCGATCTTTGCACCTTTGCGGCTTTGCGTGAAACTTACCGTGCAGACTCACTAACCACCGGATTCCCGAGCCCGCCCATGCCTTCAATCAGCACTTCCATCTGATCACCGGGCTTCAAGAACACCGGCGGGTTGCGCGCGAAGCCGACGCCCGACGGCGTGCCCGTCGCGATCACGTCTCCAGGCTCGAGTGTGATGGACTCAG
>DATNDM010000674.1:0-2730 GCA_035553235.1 Pyrinomonadaceae bacterium
GAATAGAGATCGCTGCGCGGATCCGTTCCGAGACCCTGGATCTGTTCGAGGGGTGCGTAGTTTGGCGTGTAACCAAAGATGCTTGCGGTAGTCACGCGCGAGATCTCGCCCGGCTGGCCTTTAGCAAGTCCGAAGTCGAGCAGGATGATCTGGCCGCGTGATGTGAGCTTGAGATTTTGTGGCTTGATGTCGCGATGAACGATCTGCGGATCCTGCGTGTGCAGGTAATCGAGCGCGTCCAGCAACTGATCCGCCCAAGTCAAAACCTGATTCACTGGAAACGGACCGCGTTTGCGATTCATCATCTCCGACAAGTCGTCGCCGGGGATGAACTGCATCACGAGAAACTGCCCGTCGCCTTCAGAAAAATGGTCACTGACGCGCGGCAACGCGGGATGATGCAAACGAGCGAGGAGCCGCGCTTCGCGCTCGAACTGTTTACGCAGCCGTTCTTCCGAAAAGAGCGTCTCTTTCAGCGCGACCGTCGTGTCGAGGCGCTGATCAATCGCCTCGTAGACGGCGCCCATGCCGCCCTGACCGAGCTGGCGCACGATACGATACCGGCCTTGTAGCACTGTCTCTGGCGTCAGCATCTGCGCGATTATACACGAGCCGTGTAATCCACGGTTATCTGTGGCAAGATACGTGCGTGAATACGAACCCCCGAACTCCCGAGATCATCGATGTTGGACCACGCCCACGTCGTCGACTGAAAATTTGGTTAATCGTCGCCGCTATTCTGCTGTTGGTTTCGCTCTCGCGGATCGTGTCGATTTACGTCTCGGCGCTGTGGTTCGGATCGCTCGGCTACTCGTCAGTTTACTGGTACATACTCAAAACCAAGCTCGCGCTCTTTGCCGGATCGGCCGTGTTGACTGCACTGTTGTTGAGCGCGACGTTTCTGCTCTTCCAGCGACTCTTCGGAGCGTACGCATTCGAGAAGCGCACGATCATTCTTAACAACCAGCCGTTTCAGTTTTCGCCCGCCAAATTCATCAGGCCACTCGGCTGGATCATCGCCGCATTCTTCGGAATCGCTTACGGTCTTCAGCTCAAGGAACACTGGCGGCAGTTCGCGCTCTACTGGCATCAACCGTCGACAACCACTTACGATCCGATCTTCGGCAAGTCGCTCGGTTTCTATCTGTTCTCGCTACCGTTTTACGACCTCGTTAGCTCGTGGCTGTTTGGTGTGACGTTCGTCATCCTCATTGCCGCGCTGCTTTACTCGCTGCTAGGCCTGCCGCAAACCGTGCTCAAGCCGAGTGTGCGCTGGTCGTCGGGCGCTGCGTTTCGCGGCGTCTGTTGCGCGCTCGCACTGTTTCTGCTGGTCGTGAGCTGGCGCACGTATCTTTCGCGCTTCCCTTTGCTCTGGGATGACCACGCAACCTTCTCAGGTGTGACTTACACGGAAGCCCATTACACGCTTCCGGCACTCGTAATCGTCTGCATCGCGCTGATCATCGCCGCGATCATTTTGCTGGTTAACGCGTTTGCCGTGCGGCGTTTCAGTTTGTTACTGATCGCTCTCGCGCTTCCGGTCGCGACTTATGTGATTGGTGTGGTCCTCGTTCCGTCTTATATCCAGAGTTTCGTCGTCAAGCCAAACGAACTCGACCGCGAGACGCCTTACATCAGTCATAACATCGAATGGACGCGCCGCGGCTTCAGTATCGACCGCATCGAGTTGCGCGACTTCGAAGCGGACAACTCAATCGGCGGGGTCGACTTACCGCATAACCGCGAAAGCCTGGACAACATTCGGCTCTGGGATTGGCGCGCACTGCAAGACACGCTGCGTCAGATTCAGGCCATTCGCACCTACTACGACTTCCCCGATGTCGATGTGGATCGATACGTAACCGGCGGCCACATCCGACAGATGATGATCGCGCCGCGCGAGATCAACGACGCCAAGCTTCCCGAATCGTCGCGCAACTGGATTAACGAGCGCTTGATCTACACGCACGGTTACGGCGTCACGATGAACAGTGCGAATGGCTTCACGACTGAGGGGCTGCCGCAGTTCATCCTGTCAAATATGCCGGTGGAGTCGGGTGCTCCGGAGATCAAAGTCACTCGTCCTGAAATCTATTACGGCGAGCTGACGGATCGTCACGTCTACGTAAAAACCGGTCAGAACGAGTTTGACTATCCGCAGGGTGAGACCGACGCCACCACGACATACCAGGGCACGGGCGGCATTCCCATCGGAAACCGCCTGCGTCGCATGTTGCTCGCCTGGTCTGTCGGCGATCTCTCGAAGCTGCCCTTCTCCAACGACGTGACGAGCGACAGCCGCGTGCTGATCAATCGAAACATTCGCGACATCGTGAACGGCGTCGCGCCGTTTCTAACGTACGACAAAGACGCGTACATCATTGTTTCGAATGAAGGCCGGCTCTTCTGGATGCTCGACGCCTTTACCGAGTCGGGTTATTTTCCGTACTCGACCCATCACGACGTCGCTGGAAACTCGCTCAACTACATTCGCAACAGCGTCAAAGTCGTGATCGATGCGTACAACGGCACCGCGACGTTCTACGTGTTTGATAACAACGATCCGATCATCAACGCTTACCGCGGAATCTTTCCGGGCCTGTTCCAGGACGCGAGCCAGATGCCGGGCGATCTGCGCGCACACGTTCGTTACCCCGAGACGCTGGTGCGCGCCCAGGGCCAGGTCTACAGCCTGTATCACACGCAAAACCCGAAAGTGTTTTTCCAGCG
>DATNDM010000675.1:0-2946 GCA_035553235.1 Pyrinomonadaceae bacterium
TTCCCGGCGCGGTGCAGGGCGTTTACGCCTTCAGTTCACTGAACAACTTCCTGACCGGGAATTATCTGAATTACCAGCAGGCGTTCGGCGCGCCGAGTCAGTTTCAGTCGAATCCGAACCTCGGCGTGTTTGTTCAGGATGAGTGGAGACTGCGGCGCAGCCTGACGCTCAACGCAGGGCTGCGATACGACGTTCAAGACTTGCCCGACCCGATCAAGACTGACACTGACAACATCGCGCCGCGCCTCGGCATCGTCTACGCGCCGGGTGATCGCAAGACCGTAGTGCGCGCGAGCTTTGGGCTTTACTACGATCGCATTCCGCTGCGCGCGACGTCTAATGCGTTGCAACGCGACGGCTCGAAGTTTCTCGTCGTGCAGTTGTCTCCGACACAACCCGGCGCGCCGGTGTTTCCCGACGTGCTCGCGTTGCAACCGGCGACACTCCCGACCAAACCAAACATCACGCGCATCGATCCGAATATCGAGACCAGTTACACCGAGCAGGGCAATCTTCAGATCGAGCGCGAGCTGCCGGGCAATGCGGTCGTCTCGATTGGCTATCTCCACGTGCGCGCGCTGCACGTGATTCTTTCGCGCAACGTGAACGTGCCGGCGGTGCCTGCGTCGGCGGGCATCCCGAACCTCGGCCGGCCTGATCCGAACTGGGGCAACATCTCGCGATTTGAGAGTTCCGGGAGATCGGATTACGACGGCATGGTGGTGTCGTTCAACAAACGCGCGGCGCGTTGGGCCAACTTGCGTGTGTCGTACACGCTTTCAAAAACAATCGACGACGCGGGTAACTTCTTCTTCTCGAGCGTCCAGGACAACTTCAACATTCGCGATGACCGGGGTTTGTCTGACAATGATCAGCGGCACCGTCTGGTCGTGAGTGGTTCGCTCGAAGCGCCGCAGGATGGTAAGGCCAGTGGCTTCGAGCGCGCGCTGCGTGGTTTCCAGCTTGGCTACATCTTCACTTACGGCTCGCGTCTGCCGTTCAACGTGTTGCTCGGAAATGATCGCAACTTCGACACGAGCAACAACGATCGGCCGGTCGGCGTTGGACGAAATACCGGACGTGGGTTTGACTTCGCATCGCTCGATTTGCGTTTGAGCCGAACGTTTCGAATTACAGAGCGCGTTGGCTTACAGTTGCTCGCGGAAGGGTTCAATGTCTTGAATCGTGCGAATTTTGGCGTGCCGAACAATACGTTCGGATCGGGTGTGCAGCCGTTGCCGGCGTTTGGACAACCGACCGCTGCGTTCGATCCGCGGCAGTTTCAGTTTGGGATGAAGGTGAGTTTCTGAAAGCAGGAAGTACACAAAAGGCACAAAAACACAAAATGAAATTTCTACTAATCGGGTTAGCACTGCTCCCGTTCGCCGGCTGTAGTCACGTCGCAGCAACCCGCGACAAGGCAGCACCACAACCAGTTCAGATCTCCGCATCGGGCGTCGACGCCGCCGAGCCTGCGACCGCTACATCGCCGGACGGCACGTTCTACGTTGCGTGGGTGAATCACGACGCGAAGCAAGCGGACGTCATGCTGGCCCATTTCAATCACAAAGGCGAGTCCCTTCGTTCACCCGTGCGCGTGAACCGCGAGGAGGGTATGGCTACCGCGTGGCGCGGTGATCAACCGAGCGTCGCGGTGGCTCCGAATGGTGCTGTGTACGTTCTGTGGACCAATCGCGTCGAAGCGGGCGACAAACACGGAACGGACATTTATCTCTCGACTTCGAGTGATGGCGGACAGCGCTTTACGAGTGAAGTGAAAGTAAATGACGACAACGCTCCCGGCGCACACGGCATGCACTCGCTGGCTGTCGCTAAAGACGGCCGCATCTACGCTGCGTGGCTGGACGAGCGCAACGTCCACGCCCCGATGCCTTCGACGAAGGGCGAAGGTCATCACATGGAAAGCAATCGCGATCTCTACACGGCGTACTCAACGGACGGCGGTCGCACATTCTCTAAAAATCAGAAGGTTGCTTCCGACGCATGTCCGTGTTGTAAGACGGCACTCACCGTTGCCGCTGATGGAACGTTGTATGCCGCCTGGCGCCAGGTGCTGCCTGGAAGTTATCGTCACATCGCGGTCGCGAGTTCGACGGATGGTGGAACGAAGTTTTCCACGCCGGTGATTGTGAGTGACGATCACTGGATGTTGCAGGGATGTCCGGTGTCTGGTCCATCATTATCGGTGGACGCGGCGTCCGGGACTCTCAAGGTCCTCTGGTATGCGGCGGGTGAAAGCGGCGCGCCGGGGGTTTATTTTGCGGAGTCGAAAGACAAAGGCCACAGTTTTTCAGCGCGGCAACTGCTGTCGCAGGAGAACGTGCGCGGCACACCGGCGCTCGCGGTGGGAAATAACAACGCGATTGCACTGTGGCAGAGCGCAGACATGCCGAACGCGAAAATGCGTGAGCTCGGAACTACAGGCTCGGTGTTGAGTGTGGCGGCAAACGCTGAACTACCGGTGGGCGCATTCTCGAACGACAGACTGTTTGTAGCGTATATTGGGAAAGAAAAGGAGAAGCGAAGTATATGGCTCGTGCGAGCCGAGTGATAATTGTTCTTGCAGCTTTGATCGTGTTGAGCGCGTGCGGTGCACCGACTAACAAACAATCAGCAGCAACACCGTCCGGCCCAGCGGCGGCTGTACAAACGAATTCCTATCACGGTGAAGGCGTTGTTAAGAAGATCTTTACGAATCCGAAAGCGCCCGCTATCGAGATCGATCACGGCGACATCGATGGACTGATGCCGGCGATGAAGATGGAATTCCCTGTTACTGACCCGAGCCTCCTGAACGGCATCGCCGTCAACGATCGTATCGACTTCACGATCGAAGCCGCCGCAGGCCAGATGAGGGTCAGCGCTATCAAGAAGAAGTAGCCACACAAGGCACAAAAAGCACATAAGCTGAACCGACAAGAGCGT
>DATNDM010000676.1:0-6495 GCA_035553235.1 Pyrinomonadaceae bacterium
AGTCGGTGACATTGCTTTTCTCTGCGCCACCTCTGCGTTCTCTGCGTCTCTGCGGTGAGTTATTGCTGAATTAGTTAACCGCAGAGACGCAGAGAACGCCGAGGTGGCGCAGAGAAATCAATAATTCGGGACTTTGTGCAAAGCCCCACAGAATGTTGAATCGCACTCGAATCGGGTCAGTACAGGGAGCGCAGTCAAAATCGTTAGGAAATGTTGCAGCTGATAATGACCAGGTCGCTACCGCAGTGATCCCGATCCAAGAATGATTCAGAGTTTATGTCGTCGATGAACACGAAGATGAGATTCCACTGGATGCTGCCCAAGGGTGGCGAAGTAGGAATGAAGACGGCGCAGGAAACTAATCGTGTGCTTACGACGAAGAGTACGTCGCCGGCGGCGATTCCCGACATGAAAGGTTGGGTGAAATTCGCGCAGCAAGCCGAAGCGTCAGGCATCGAGTCGGTCCTGCTGTCTTTCAGCCGTTACGAGCCGGACACGATTCTCATCGCTTGCGCGGTGGGACTGGCCACGACAAAACTCAAGTTCATCGTGGCGTATCGCTCCGGGCTGATTGGACCAACCAGTTTCGTCCAGCAAATAAATACGCTTTCCGGTTTGCTTGGTGGACGCGTGGCGCTGAACCTCGTCGCCGGCAGCTCAACCCTGGAGCAGCACGGTTACGGCGATTTTCTGGAGCACGACGAACGGTATGATCGTGCCGGTGAATTTCTGTCAATCTGCAATTCGTTTTGGCAAGACAAAAACGAAGTCAACTTCGAAGGGAAACACTATCGTATCGAACAGGGCAGGATCCATACGCCGTTTATGGCATCCGACCGTAATGCTCCTGAGATTTACGTTTCAGGTCACTCGGAACAGGCGCAACACCTGGCGCTTACGCGCGGCTCTTGTTGGTTACGGCTAATTGATACGCCTGAAAAACTCGCGCCGATTGTGAAAGATTTTCGCGACCAGGGCGTCGAGGTCTGTCTGCGACTCGCCTTACTCTGCCGGCCAACTTATGAAGAAGCAGTTAAGGCTGGTCAGGCGATGTTGCCAGACGAGGAAATTCGCAAGCAGGAGCGCACCATTCTTACTAAGAGCGATTCGCAAACGCTTCATCACGCGCTCACGGTCGCTGATGAAGTCGGTTGGTTGAATCGCAACTTGTGGGCGGGGACGGTGCCTTATTATGGATCGTCAGCCATCACGCTACTGGGCTCGCCGCAGGAACTCGCGAACTGCTTTATCGAGTATAAGAAGATTGGCGTGACGCAATTCATTATCTCCGGTTGGCCCAAACTCGATGAGATGATCATATTCGGTCGCGACGTTCTGCCGCTCGTTCGAGAAGCTGAAGCGAAACTTTGTGAATAAGGAAGGTAAAACATAGTGACTGCAAAAGCACCCAGGGCATTCAACCGCGAGATGTACCACGACCACCCGGAAAACGTCTTCTACGGCACTGACGACGGCGCTCAGGATGGATCGTTCTGGGAGTTTGCGGAGTTTGTAAATCACTACAACAGCGTGTCTGACCAGCGGAAGCAGGACATTCACATGGTCAGCGTCGTCGGCGGCCTTTATGGGCTTAACCTGATTCCGCTCTGGCGCCCAAAGCGCATCACGATCTTCGACATCAATCCAGCGGCCATAACTTACTTTCGACTCATTCGTCACGTGCTCACCACGAGTGATAGTGCTCAGCACTTTCTGCAACGACTGACGGATGCTGATTACGAAGCGCATACCGAACAGGAAGAATTCGTGCGCGAGAACATTCGCTTGAAGCAACAGGGCTGCTTGCCTCGCGAGCGTGGCTCGACGAAACGACCTTACGATCAGAGTTGGCAATATGCGCTGGAGAAGTTTGACTTAACGAAACAACTGCTGACGGAAGTTCCGCTCGAGATTCGCACCGAGCCGATGGAGAGCGCGACTTTCAGTGGTTGGATACGCGAGCAGAACAATCTCTGGATCTACGCGTCGAATATCACGCAATTTCATTTCTTCGATTTAGAACTCGCGGACACGTCGAACGTGGTGGTGATCCAGATCATTCATCCCGAACAGCCACAGCTTCTCGATCTCGCGCCGCTGGCTGGTGGTCCAGTGAAGCTACATTTTGAAATCCCGCTGCGTGCGGAACGAATGGAGCCGGCCGATGCCTAACAAGATCCGCATCATGACCAACGCCGGCGCACCGGCGCTGGGCACGTATTCACAGGCGATCCGCACCGGCGATCTCATCTTCGTGACGGCGCAAACCGGTCGAAACTCTGAAACAGGCAAACTCGAGGAAGGTCTTGAAGCGCAAACTCTGCAAACTTTCGCGAACGTCGAGGCAATCCTGAACGCGTGTGGGTGCTCGCCCGCGGACATCGTCAGGTCGACATTGATGCTCGCCGATATCAACGATTTTAAAGCCGTCGACGCTCTCTACGCGAAGTGGCTTCCCGGCATCGGCATCACGGCGTTGCCGGCGCGCACTGCGTTCGCAGTCGCAGGACTTCCACACGGGGCCTTAATCATGCTCGAAGTGGTCGCCGCATTTCCAACCGACTGAGTACACAAAAGGCACAGAGCAGACCACAAAAAGCACAAAAACCAGAACGTAAGAGAAGGCAGTCGATTCTGATCATTTTGTGCCTTTTGTGTACTGCTTCATTTTGTGCCTTTTGTGTACCTGGCTTTAAGTTGCTCATATAAACAGTTCGGGTCATACGTGGCCGTTTTATCCTGACCGGCAGCGCGCCACATCTCGTTCCAGAGATGAATTGCGTAACTGTCTTCGTGAATTAATCCCTTCGCATCAGGGTCTAACACGCTACGCCAGTCCATGTAATTCACTGGACTGAAATAGTGGCAAGGTTTTCTGTACCGCTCCAACCCGAACCGCGTCACAGCGTCCGTCATGAGTCGTGGACCGGTTTCGCCCCACTTCAACTGCTGCGGATCTTTCGCGTCACAAACCTGCCATGCGTACGCCATCACCTCACTGCCCGCCGGCGCCTTGATGATCCCACTACTGATAGCCTCACGTATCACATCGTTCTCGCTGGCAAAAACATACTCATCCGCGAAATCAAACGGCTTAAGACCGACCACATCAGTATCGACCCACCAACCACCGCACTCGAGCAGCAGCTTGTAACGAAAGAAATTAGCGAACCCGGCGTACGACGCCTGGTGCTTGTACTGAAAGATCCGCGAAGCCGGCAGTATTTCATTCGCATCCTTGATGACCACACGTGCCGGCACATTCTGCACCGCGTCATAGACATAAAGGTGATACGCATGCCCGTTTTGCAGAAACGACGAGATCGAGAGCTGCTCCATCGGGGAAAGCTCTGGTCCGATCCACAATCCTTGGATAACGTTGTTCATCTACTGCGTACAGGCCGCGTCGATCTGCCGCGCACGATCGCTCGATTTGTGCCGTTCCCAAACGAGCTGCTGCCCTCTGCGCCTGACCTGGTCCAACTCATCATGATTTCGTTCGTCCAGCACAAATCTGATCTTCTCTTCAAGATTGTCAGCGGACACGGCGACGTAATGCTCGTTCTCAACAAATCCGAGCTGCCTGAGTGGGCCACTCACAGAATCGTCCGCGACCAGCAGCGCACCCGTTGCCGGAATCTCAAAGTATTTTGCGAGGACATAATGAAACCTGGAACTGTCAGTAAAAGCGGCGCGATAGCTATTGATCTTCATCGCATAGCCACGACCGACGGCTTCGTTTTGATCGTAGTCATAACCTGTGTCGTATCCCGGATGATCGTGACGAACGATCGCATATGCGCCTGCCTGACTCAACTCTGTCACGCGATCGCGCAAGGGATAATAATTCCCCGCCGCGCCGCTGACGAAAATCGCATTCACCGGACTCGGATTGTACGGCACGAGGAAATCCGGCGATGCGGAATGCGGCACCCAGACGATTTTCTTCGTGCCAGCAAACTCCGGATACAACCTGTTCCACGCATAACCGACTGTCGAAATCACTGTCTCACACAAAGCGAACCCGACTGTCTTTCTCGACCTCATCGCCACATCCCACCAGTGTAGATCGTCAGCGAGAATCGCTTTGCGGCAAGGCAGCCGCTGAATCTCGAGCGCGCGCGCAGTCAGCAACTCGTAACCTTCCCAGAATAGTATGACTTCGGGCAACTCGTCGCAGTGGTGGAGCAGCGTGTCTCTGATACTCTGCGAACCATTCCACAATTCGCGCGTCTCCACGTGTCGCCAGTTGAAATCCGTGATGAGCGCGCGCATTACATGGTAGAATTCGCGGCTTACATACGTCCTCAGGACTTCTAACTCAGAGACGAGCAGCTTCATTTATGACTCACCCAGGCAACGTTTTTGTGAAGCACGACTTTCTGCCGAAACGTGAATTGCAGGCACTGACAAAATACGTGTTGGAGCACGAGAGTGATTTCACACCGAGCACCGTCATTCCGCACGACGGCTCAGATTCAGCGTCGGATCCGTCTTATCGAAAGTCACTGGTGCTCTACAACCTGGGTGAGTATACGTCGATGATCGAGGATCGATTACGTAATCTTTTGCCGCAGGTCCTGACCGCTTTCAAGCACGAAACTTTTCCCATCGCTCATCTCGATATTCAACTGACGGCCAGCAACGACGGCGATTTTTTCAAGGTGCACCAGGACAACAGTGCCGAAGATCCGGTGGATATCCATCGCCGCGAAATATCTTTCGTCTACTACTTTCATGCTGAACCGAAAGGTTTCACGGGTGGTCAGCTTAAGGTTTACGACTCGCAGGGTGAAGTTCCGGAACCTGGTAAGCGGACGGCGCAAACAATCACGCCGCGACAGAATGCACTCGTGCTTTTTCCGAGTTCTTACGACCATGAGGTTCTGCCCGTACGTTGTCCTTCGCGCAGGTTTCGCAACAGTCGTTTCACCGTGAACGGCTGGTTCATTCGTGATGACAAAGCAGCTCCTGCACCGTCGGGTCCGCAGGAGGATTTCGGGTGGCTGGTTGACGCCGTCAAAGATCTGAATGCTGCTTATCCGCGCCCGTGGCCCAAACTCTATCTCACGCTTGAAGAGGCGTCACAGTACTCCGGTCTATCTTCCAGGTACCTGCAAAAGCTTGTGCAGGAAGAACGGTTGACGGCCGTCGATGATGGTGGGCTGAAGATTCGTCGCGCAGACCTGGAGAGACTTTGATATGAACACCGCGGAGCAGATCAGTTCGGATATCGGCGTGCAGTTTGAGCAACATGGGTACGTCGTCATCAAGCAGTTCATTCCTCGCCTGATGTGCGATTACATCGCAAAGAACATTCGAGTGCTGGAGGCGAATTCGCGGCTGAGTTTCGGCGATACGCAGGTTGAGAAGGCCTTTTCCGGTGGGTCGCCGGCGGTGACGGAAACACTGCTCGATCTGATGACGCCGGTGTTGTCGCAAACGCTCAATTGTGAGTTGTACCCGACGTACTCATACTTGCGCATTTACGTTCGCGGAGCCGAGCTTGCAAAACATACGGACAGGAATTCGTGTGAGATCAGCGCGACCGTGCCGATCGACTTTGAGAGTCAGCATAACTGGCCGCTCTGTATCGAGGTTGACGGCAACGTGAGAAAGATCGAACTCGAGCCCGGCGACGCGCTTATCTACAAAGGCATCCAGATCCCGCATTGGCGAGAAGCTTTTCAGGGGGAGCGACAGGTGCAGATTTTTCTGCACTACGTCCGCAAGGATGGCCCATACAGCGAATTTAAATTCGATGGACGCCCACAGTTGGTCTATCACATCTGACAATCGCCGATCGAATTTAGCCACAAAAAGCACAAAATAGATTTCTGCTGCTTTTGGGCTTTTTATGCTTCTTTGTGGCTAAACGTCTTAGATCAAACTCCACAACCAGCCCACAAAGTATCTAAACGCCGAGTATCGCAATCGCGCCGCCGAAGATCGCAAGGGGTTTGCAGCATAATGTACTTGTGGTTTTCCTGGAACTGTTAGTATCGTTTTATCTCTGTGCGGGCTTAAATTGGAGTTAGTGTTTGCAGGATTAGATGATTTTCAGAATTGCCACGACCGCGGACGCGCCGCAGATCACCGCGATCATCAACGCCGCGTTTCGCATCGCCGAAGAATTCTTCATCGACGGCAACCGCATCACGCAAGCGGAAGTCGAAGAATCGCTGACGAAAGGCGATTTTCTTCTCGCCGAAGCTGAGGGCAAGTTGAACGGCTGCGTCTACGTCGAATTGCGCGGCGAACGATCTTACCTGGGCCTGCTGTCGGTTGATCCAACGACGCAGCAAAGCGGGCTCGGCTCGCGGCTCATGATCGAAGCGGAAAGATACTGTCGTGAACGAGGAGCACGCGCGATGGACATCCTCATCGTCAATCTTCGCGAAGACCTGCCGGCGTTCTACCAAAAACGCGGCTACGTCGAGAGCGGCACGACGCCGTTTCCCGCGGACGTGCCGACCAGAATCCCCTGCCACTTCA
>DATNDM010000677.1:0-12347 GCA_035553235.1 Pyrinomonadaceae bacterium
CTGAGTACTGTGCAATGACTGGAATAGAAACGATGATGAGAAGGGCGATGACGTTAAGAAGTTTCGTGATCATGCTGAACTCTTCCACCGGAGTTGCTGGAGCGCAGGTCTTATATCAAAGGTTTCGTTAACTGATGACAACAAGCACACAAGGGGCCACAAAAAGCACAAAAGATCAATGACCGCGGGTGTCGGCATCAGGTTCTAAGCGATAACGGCGGTTAGTTCGAGAACGCGGTTGCCCAAAACGGGATCGCCTTCAATCTTGATTTGTTGTCTAGCCAAATCACGATCGATCCCCCTCGTAAAAACACGCCAGGCAATTTCCTGCGGGATGGTTATTCGTGTTGCAGCGTCTGCGGGTTCTTTCACCAGTTCCCATTTGACACTCTGTTTTGCGAGGAACCAGTGCCCGCCGCAGTCGCCGGTGATCTCAATCAGAACTACAGTTCCAGACGCTGCATCTGTATCGCGATAAAGATGCGGCAGGCCGCGGAGGAAGCAATCAAGCACCGGATGATAGAGTTCCGGCGTCATGATCCCCGGGCGATCGGTGGCGACTCTAATCTGTTGTTGATGATGCCAGCGCTCCGTCAACTCGCGAGCGGTGTCAAACCAATTCGGAGATCTTGTTTCTCCCGCCCAACTAACACCAAAAGCGGCTGGAGCAAATGGGTCCAACGATTCGTGAAAGCTGGCGCTTTGCTCACACGCCAGCTTCATCATATCGATGAGAACGGGCGGACTCAGACGCCGATAAACCGTTACGCCCTCTTGGTTCAAACGATTGACCAGCGCGACGAGATCCCGTGGTGATCGAATGTCGACCCTTTCGACGTACCACGAATCGCGCACCATGGAAAGTTTGCGCAACACTGTATCGAGCAAGTGCGCCGCGACGTCGCGCACCTTCCACCGTGGCGCAACGGTTTGGGCGTCCCACTCGCTGGTCGGCAACGAAAGCAAAAGCTCGAATAATTTCTCATCCACTCTGCGCAACAGAGGCGCGCACAGAATCGGATCAGAGCCGCTGGATGGAAAGCTCATCGTTCGCCCTAACCTACTTGTAAATGTAAGTCTTGCTTTCCTTCTGCTCCCACTCGACGCTATCGATGTTGTCGGCGTCAGCCGAAAGAATCTCGTCGCTCAACTTGCTCGTGCTGATAACCGGATCGAGATTGACGAGGTAAACAATCTTGCCTATCGGTTCGTCGGAGTCTTCGCGGTTAAGCTGCCGCAGCTCGTAATCATAGCCGTACCTCTCGAACAGTCCCTTCAGTATCTTGTTAGCAGTATCGACCTTGCGCGTCTGCACGCAAAGTTCCATCGAACGAAACACCTGGAACCGTTCAAACGACTCCAGCACCCCCAGAGTCAACAGCATGAACAACGTCAGGATCACCGCCATGTCCCAGCGGCCAACACCGGCCGCGAGACCAACGCCAAGACAAACCAACAGCACCGTCGTCTCTTTCGGATCGCGAATGTTCGTGCGAAAGCGCACGAGCGATGCAGCCGCAAAAATTCCAAACGCGCGCGCTGCACTGTCGCCGACAACCATCATCATCGCACCCGCAACCACGGCCATCAGAATCTGCGTCTGCGCCACGTACGGATTACGCCGGACCACGGACACACCGCGCCGCGGACGAAACGCGAGCAACGCCGCAAGGAACGCAGCGAGTGAAAACCGCAATGCGATTCGTGCAGACGTTGCTTCCCAACTCGAAAGATTCGACGGCGAGAGACCCGAGACATCCGGACCGAAAAGCTCACCGATCAATGGAATCTGTTGACTCGGCTGACCCTGGTCGGCCGGAGTCGAAGGAGTCGGCGACGCACCAAGTATCGCAGTCGGCCTTCCGGCAGTGCTCGGTTGGTCGTGTAGAACGTAGGCCAGTATTCCACTACCCAACAGGATCGCGATGAACAGTCCGAGCACCGCCACGGTCACGCGGTTCATAAGTTGTCCCCTCAAACGTAATCAGCAAAACTTTGCAGGTTGCGCTACTGTTTGGACCACAGTCGCTTGCTCTTCAACGGGTGCACATTCTTACCCGATGGTGAGCTGTTTGGTCCTTCAAAGAACACCTGAGCGTTGAACGACTCTTCGCCCGGCTCGACATCCGGCCTCGAGTAACTGCCATCCGCATTCATTACGCGCGCTTTCACATTGTCGCGCAGGTACGCCGCGATGACGGTGTCCTTCAAATAGCTCTTCAACTGCGGATCGAGTACGGGCATCACGACTTCGACGCGACGATCGAGATTGCGCGACATCCAGTCAGCCGAACCGATGTAGACCTCCTGGTCACCACCATTCGCAAAGTAAAAAATGCGGCTGTGCTCGAGAAATGGTCCAACAATGCTGCGGACGTGAACTGTTTGCGATAGCCCAGGCTCGCCGGGTCGCAGAATACAGGCGCCACGTACGATCAGATCGATTTTGACGCCGGCCTGTGAAGCCTCATAAAGCGCTTCAATGATGTTCAGGTCAGTCAGGCGATTGATCTTCGCCGCGATGTGGGCGGGCCGACCGGCCAACGCGTGGGCCGTCTCGCGCCTGATCAGGTTGGTCATGCGCTGCCGCAGATTCAACGGTGCGACCATCAAACGGCTGTATTCCTTTTGGATCGAAAAGCCGGTCAGGAAATTGAACACGTCTGACGCGTCATCGCCGATGGCCGAATCGCTGGTAAGTATGCCGAGATCGGTATAGACGCGCGCCGTAGTCGGGTTGTAGTTGCCCGTGGAAATGTGTGTGTAAGTTTGCAGCCCGTGCGGTTCACGTCGGACGACGAGCGCGATTTTGCTGTGCGTCTTCAGTCCGACCAACCCATAAACGACGTGCACGCCGGATTCCGCCAGCCGCTTGGCCCACTCGATGTTGTGCTCTTCGTCAAAACGCGCTTTGATTTCAACTACAGCAGTCACCTGCTTGCCCTGTTCGCTGGCAGTCATGAGCGCCTGCGGAATCGGAGATCTCTTACCCGTGCGGTAAAGACACATCTTGATCGCCACGACGTCCGGATCGTTCGAAGCCGCGTCGATAAAATCTACGACCGACGTAAACGAAGAGTACGGATGATGCAGCAGCACGTCCTGTTTTTTGAGCACGTCGAAGATCGACTCTTTATTACGCAGCGCAGGTGGCATAACAGACTTGAGCGGTCTGTCTTTCAGCTCGGGCGCGTTGATGCCGTAGAGCTCCATGAGGTGCGGCACATCGAGTAGACCATCGATCTTATAAACATCATCGGGCTCGATCTTCAGCGACGTCGTCAGATACTCAACCATCTCGGCGGGCATCGAAGCCGATACTTCCAACCGCACCGGCAAACCAAAACGACGCTCACGCAGTGACTCTTTGATCAGCGCCAGCAGATCCGCTGCCTTATCGTCACGAATCTCGACGTCAGCATCGCGCGTGACGCGGAACACATGTCCCTTGCTGAGATTCATGTTCGGAAACAGCGAGTGAATGTTTGCCTCGATCACTTCTTCGGTCAAAGCAAACTTCGACTGGCCCTTCGCGATCGGGATCAGCCGCGGCACCACCGGCGGCACTTTTATGCGGACAAATCGCACCTGGTTACCAACCGGAATGCCGGCGAGCGTGTCATCAGGATTACTCTCAACCGTGAGACCGATGTTCAAACTCAGATTAGAAATGTAAGGAAACGGGCGCGATGGATCGACGGCCTGCGGAGTTAGCACCAAAAAAATATTCTTGATGAAGTAGTCAGACAGGATTTGTTTCTCGTCCTCAGAAAGCGACGCATACCGCGCGATGACTACACCGTTCGACTCGAGCTCCGGAATGACTTCGTCTCGCAGGCAGCGCGAGTGCTCTTCCACGAGCTCGAGTATCAGCTTGCGAATGACTGCGAGTTGTTCGATCGGCGTGAGTTCACCGGGCATTGGGCCGAAGTCGTCAATGCTCAGCATCTCCTTGATACCGGAAACACGGACCATGAAGAACTCGTCGAGATTCGTCGAAAAAATCGAGAGGAACTTCAGCCGCTCAAGCACCGGATTTGATTTGTCAGCCGCTTCTTCGAGCACGCGCCGAAAGAATTCCAACTGCGCCAAATCGCGGTTGAGGACTGACCAGGAAAGAAAACGTTTTGGTTTCGATTTGGGCTGACCCGATGGTTCTGATTGCATCAATTAGTTACCTTGCTTGTGTTTTCCTCTGCGCAGCGCGCGTCGATGATCATTCGTGCCTTGCGAACGAACTCAGCGGCCCACTCCGCCGCTGGTCGATCGCGCTCTGCATTTCGCGAAGCCGCAAAAACTCTCGTGATCGTTGCGTTCTGCTGCTCCGCATCGAGCAGTCTTTGCAAATTATCGGCCAGCAGCTTGCGACCACCTTCGCTGATGTGCGTGTCGCCGACGCTCCTGGCAGTCGCCACACACACTCCGTCCTTAACTTCGATCGGCTTCTTCTTGCGCCAGGTTTCGAGTCTTGCCTTCTTCTCGCTCGCACTCGAAAAACCAAAAGTCGATCCCATGTCGCCAACGTAGAACACAGCCGCGCCCGGTTCGCAGGTGCGCGTGTTGCCATCCTTGTTCGATTTCAGACACGCGAACTTGTGATTATCAGCCTTCGTGTCGCCGTGATCTATAAACGCGAGCCACAGCTTGAACGCATCGATCTCCGCCCGCGGTGCGCCGTTTCGAAGCAGGTTCGTGAGCGTCTCACCGAGGGGCGCAAAATCCTTTTTGTTGCAGTTCACGTCGATGCCACGAGCCAGCGGTAACTCGATGCCGGCGGCGGGCTGAAACGGTGAAAAGCTCGCGCCCTGGAAACTCTTCGTCAAACTCTTCTCACAGTCAGGACAATTGACGTCCGCGACCCACTCGTCGTCGGCGAAGAAGCCGAGCGCTTTCGAAAAGCGCGACGACAAAAACTCACCGTAAACTTCACCGTTGCGTTTGTCAGCCGACTGTCCTTTAAAGTGTGGCTTGATTTTGTAACGAATCAGATTGCCGTCTTCATCGGTGTTGCCCGGAACCGAGCAATGAAACTTCGGTGTCGTGCACGCGCCCGGAGATTGATCTTTGTTCGCGACGCAGTCGAACTGCTTAGCTAGCCCGGTCTGCTCGACAGCCGGCGCGCCGCGTCGCGGTCCGTTAGCCGGGTTGTAACCAAGCACTGGGTCGTAACCAGGATCGGGCGCGCGATAAACCTTCGCCGTCTGCTCCGCTCGGGCGCGTTCCTGCGACGTAAAGCAGGCCTGCTGGGCTGCGGCGCGCGGCGCAGGCACAAACACAACGAGCAAAGTTAGAAAGGTAAGGAGGCAGTTTCCGAGTTGATTCTTGTGCATGTTTTCCTTGTGATAGAGAGTGCTAAAAGATAGCACAGAACCGAGCGCGCCGGGTCAGCTCCGCGGCGCTCAATCGTGACCTAATTGAACTGCTTCTCTGTGCAACCTCTGTGTTCTCTGTGTCTCTGTGGTTGTTTTTTCGAACAATTCTTAACCACAGAGGCACAGAGAACACAGAGGTTGCACAGAGAAGAAGTCCGAGAACAACTTTTCATGCAAGCCCCTTCATCGCAGCCTCTAAAACTGATAACTCACTTGTAACGCGCAAAGAGGCCGGGATAAGGTAACTTAAATACAAGCTAGGGAGGCGCTATGGAAACTGATTTTAAAAACATTTCAGGGATGTTCAGGACGAACACCGACATCATAAACAAAGCAATCGCGGACGTGCGGCCGGAGGATTGGTTTCGCGCGCCCGGCGACGATTCGAATCATCTGATGTGGCTGCTGGGACACGTCGTCGTGCATCGCGCCCAGGTGCTCAAAACACTCGGCGTTGATTGGAATACTTCGTGGGCGTCTCTGTTCACGCGCGGCTCGCAGCGAGTGGACGAGGCGCAGTATCCGAGTGTCGATGAAATGCGTGCGGCGTGGGACGAGATCTCCCAACAGCTCAAAGCAACTCTGCGCGAGCCCGCGGCCGACTTACTCACGAAGCCCGCGCCGGAAGGTCCGCCGTCATTCGATAAGAAACTGAGCGGCACCGTTGCGTTCTTTGCTTTTCACGACACCTATCACACGGGACAGGTCAGCTTCCTGCGCAAGTGGCTCGGCTACGGCCAGACTATCGGCTAAAGACTTTTTCCGCGGCGGTTGTCGATCTGAAGAACAACTCGCCGAAACTGCCGCGCCTGCCACAGCTTAAAAATAAGCCCCGGATCTAGGCGGACAAACGCGGATCGATCCGCGTTCATCCGCGGAAATCCGCGGCAAAAGTCGTATAGTTTCGCGTGCATGTCACAGGCACGCGAGACGCTCGAGCAGGTCTTTCGCGAGGAGTACGGGCGCATCACAGAAGGTTGCGCAGTATCTCGGCAAGCATCTGATTGAAGCGCGCTGGATCTTCAAGCATCGGATAATGTCCCGTGCCTTTGATAATGACTGCATCAAACTGCGGCGCGTACTTGCGATTCGCCTCGATGCTTGTGGGCATGCGATCCGCATTGATTGCCCGAATCGGCGCCTTGATTTCGCGCATTGCCGGGATTGGATCGTAACTGAATACGGCTTTGAGTATCGGAATTGCGACATCAGGAGGAGTCGAGATCGTCGCATTGATCACGCGCTCTTTCACCGCCGCCGGCGTCGTCGGTGAAAAGAAAAACTGGTTGAGCAACGTAGTGGTCGCGTTCTTGAAATCAGTCTCCATCTGCTTGAAGACTTGATCGAGTTGCTCCTGCGGCACTTTCTGTTCGACATTCTGAAGCGTATCGACCGGCACGATCGCGACGACGCGTTCGGGCATACGTCGCGCGGCTTCGAGTGCGATCGGACCGCCCATCGAACTCCCGACCAGTACAACCCGCTTCAAGCCGAGCTTCGTGACGACTGTTTTTACGTCGTCGCCAAAACTCTCGACGGACCAGGTCTTCCTGCCCTTCCCTGATTCACCATGCCCCGGCAGATCGATCGTGACCACGCGATTCGTCTTCGAAAACTCAGCCACCTGGTTTTCCCAGAAAGTTCGATTGCACGTCCAACAGTGAATGAAGACCAGCGCCGGGTCGCCCTTGCCCGCTACGGAATAATGAATCGGCACACCATCCGCAGCCGCCACGACTTCAGATTTCGGTTGAGCCTGGGCCGCAGAAAAAACAAATACGATCAGCAACAGAATACGTAGCACCACGTCATACCTCACTTTCTCGTAGTCCACAAAAAAGCACAAACAACTCCTAAAATCCAGCGCCCCCGAACGCGCTGAGAAGTAAAAAACACCGGCAGCAATCTCGCTGCCGGTGTTCAAGGAAAATTGGAAAGAAGCTAGACGGAACTACCCTGTGAAATAGTTCGAAGACGGCGATTAGGACCGCCGTCTTCGGTTAACCTTACGAGCGAAGGCGCCAACTGCCGCCAGACCCGTACCCAGCAGCACCATCGCTGTTGGTTCCGGATTTTGTGAAACCTCAACCGTTGCCGGTGGTCTCACTATTCCGAGTCGCGGTGCACGATTGACAGACGTCATGCTAAATCCGAGATGCTTTCCATTGTTGTTTTCAAAATGTCCCGCGTAGAGATATCCAATCTCCGCACCTTGTGTATCACTAAACACGGTCAAATTGTGTTCCTCAGCAAAGATAAGCTTTTCGAGTTGCATGTCTGGATGCATGCTGTCAGCCCGGACCGCCGAGACTAGCGTCAGACAAAATGCGGCACTGAGAATACCGCTCAAAATCCTTGATCTGGTCATAGTTCACCTTCGAAACTAAAGTTTCGTCCCTGGAGGCTGAATTGGGGGACCACGTTAACCGCTTGTTGGGTGATTGCAGCGCAAGTTAAACACAGAGTGTTCGGAAATTGTCACTGTGCTGCCACATGATTGTAACAATCGGGCCAGAAGGATGAGTTGGACCGACTGGGCCACCTTATGGGCACGCTAGCGTACAGTCGAATCCAGAGTGGCTTTGCACAAAAAGTCCCAACACTCTGGATTTCTCTGTGCAACCTCTGTGTTCTCTGTGTCTCTGTGGTGGGTTTTGCTCGGATTGATCCACCACAAAGACACAGAGAACACAGAGGTTGCACAGAGAAGAGGGCGTTCGTGACTTTATGTGCAAAGCTATGCCGAGTGAAGGCTACTTAGGTTGGTCCTGGAGTGTAACGCGTTCGCCGGTTTTCACGACGAAGTCGAGCTTCCGTGGACCAGGATTGAAGCGGCCCTCAACTGGCGCAATCGAGACGGTGAAGCCAGGCGGTCCACGTCGCGCAGTCAGCCTCGTACGGCGGAAAGCACCGGTCTTGTAAGCCGGACTCAGACCATCGTCTTCATACAAGCTGCCGGACGCCGAACCGGCGTCATCCGGATAGATGTTGAATGTGATCGGATCAGCTGGTTTCTCGCCGACATAATTCATCGACGGCCCAACCGGAATCATCGCGCCCCCACGCACGAACATCGGCACGACATCCAGCGGCGCATCGACCGTGATCATCGTTCCACCCTGATACGTCTTGTTGGTCCAGTAGTCATACCAACTGCCGGCAGGCAAATAGACTAAACGACGCGTCACATCAGGCTTCATGATCGGCGCGAGGAGCAGGTCGTCGCCGACCATGAACTCGTCGTCAAGGTTGTATGTGTTCGGATCGTCCTGGTAGTTGAGCAGCAACGGTCGGAATGGCGGCACGCCAGTGCGGTGCGCTTCTTCCAACGCCGTGTAGAGGTAAGGCAATAACGCGTAGCGGAGCTTCAGATACTTGCGAATGATGTCTTCATAATACTTGCCGAAGCGCCACGGCTCCTGATCGTAGCCATCAATCACTTTGTGGTTTCGACAAAACGGCGCGAGAAAACTGACTTCATAAGAACGCACCAGCAACTCGCCATTGCCGCGTCCGATAAAACCACCGACGTCGCTGCCGACGAACGGCTCGCCTGACAAACCAAGCGAAGTGAACATCGGAATGTTCAGCGCGAGCGAATCCCAGGTGCTGTTTGTATCGCCAGTCCACATCGTCGCGTAACGCTGAATACCTGCATAAGCCGCGCGCGTGATGACGTACGGGCGCCGGTCGGGTCGCAGTCGCTCGAGTCCTTCGTACGTCGCGCGCGACATCAGCAGCGCGAACGTGTTGCGATTCTTCGCGTGTGTGCTTTTCTCGCCCTCGTCGTAGCTGACGACGTCAAGCTGGTTCTTGCCGGTCTGATCGACGAAATCAGACGGCTCGTTCATGTCGTTCCAGATGCCGGCGATGCCATTGTCTGTGTAAGTGCGATGCAGGTCGCCCCACCAGCGACGTGCTTCGGGCAGCGTGTAATCCACGAAAACACTCTCGCCGGGCCACACGCGCGGCACAAACAGATCGCCGTTGCGACGATGCTGGAAATAATTCTTTTCGAGGCCCTGATCGAAGGCGTGATAACGCTCGTTCTTGTCAGTCGGATGTTTGACACCCGGATCGACGATCGTCACGACCTTCACACCCCGGCGAGCAAGCTTGTCAGTGAGCGCCTTCGGATCGGGAAATCTCCCCTTGTCGAAAGTGAAGACGCGATAGCCGTGCATGTAATCGATGTCGAGGTGAATAACGTCGAGCGGCAGGTCGCGCTTGCGATACTCGTTGACCACTTCTTCAACCATCGAGTCGGGGTAATAACTCCAGCGACTCTGCTGATTCCCGAGCGCCCAAAGCGGCGGCAGGTTCATGTGGCCCGTCAGATCGGCGTAGCGGCCGAGAATCTTTTTGATCGATGGACCATAGAAGAAGTAGTAATTCATCTCGCCGCCTTCGGCACCAAACCAGGCGCGCTGTTGCGACGACTTGCCGAAATCGAAATAGCTGCGATAGCTATTGTCGAAAAAGATGCCGTAGGCAATACCGTGTTGCAGGCCGATGTAGAAAGGGATGGTCTGGTAGATCGGATCTTTGCCTTCAGTGTAGCCCGGCGTGTCTGAATTCCAGTTGACGAATGAGCTGCGCCGTTTATCGAGACGCGCGGCTTTTTCCCCAAGGCCGTAGAAGTGTTCGTCGAAGCCGAGTTTCTTCGAAGCGGCGACAAAAGTTCCGGCTTTCGGATCGAAGAGCATGTTGGCGAGACGCGCGTTGGCGTCGTAGGACATCGGGCGCTCGTCGGCGTTGAGTAGTTGATGTGTGCGAGCGTCGCGAAAGGCGATGAGCAATGGCGAACGCTGGATCGTGACTTCGAGCTCGTCAGTGGTGATGGTGATTTCCGTGGGTGATTCGTTGAGCGACCAGCGCGGCGTGGACCAGTCGTTCCTGGCGATGGCCCATGAGTGATCCTTTGTCGGGATTGGTTTGCTGAACGACGCGCGGACGCGAACGAGATCGGGGGCGAGGATTGTTAGTTGGACCTGGGAGTTGTCGTGGCAAGTGAGCGTGACTCGATTGTCAGACTTCGTGAGGCTCGTGACGTGGCCGACTGGCTCAAGAGATGTGATGTCCTGCCCGGAGATGGTTGTGACGGTGGCTAAAAGTGCTATGAGTACGAAGAGACGAGTCATATGTTGCAACCACAGATTACACAGATTACACAGATTGTTCTCGAGTTCGGTCGTAGTGTCGTAGTTTGAGCTTATTCTCGGTGCACAGAGAAATCTAAACTAAGACACCACCTCAATTCTGTAAATCTTGAGATCCCGCCGAACTATTCCCCCAGCGCGAGACGCGCGGCGCCCAACAAGCCTGCGTCGTCCCCGCACTTCGCACGCACGATCTTCACGCGCGCCGCGAGCGACGGGAACGCACGCTCCTCAACCTGCTGATGCATGTGTTTCTCAAACAGATCCCACGCATTCACAACTCCACCACCAATCACAATCATCTCCGGATTCAGGATATTGATCAGGTTCGCCAACCCAATCCCGAGATAAACGCCCATCCGTCTGAAAATTTCCAGCGCCAACTCGTCGCCCGCTTTCCCCGCCTCGAAAATCATCTCTGCAGTGCGATCTTCGCTTCGCTGCAACACAGAATCCGGATAGCGTGGGCTCGCCTCGCGCGTCATCCGCACGATCGCAGTTGCCGACGCAAAAACTTCCAGACACCCACGACTGCCGCACGTGCACGCCACACCACCAAAAGGATCGACACACATGTGCCCGATCTCAGCCGCAGCGCCGTCAACGCCGCGCCACAACTTCCCATCGAGAATGATGCCGCCGCCCACACCGGTGCCGAGCGTCAAACAGATGATCGTCTTGCAACCAACGGCCGCGCCCTGCCACATCTCACCGACGGCCGCCGCGTTCGCGTCGTTCTCCAGTATCGCGGGAAGATCGAGGCGGGCCGACAAAGCGTCGCCCAGCCGAAAGCCGTCGAGACACGGAAGGTTCGGCGCCGTCACGACCGCGCCTTCCTCGACCTTCACGGTGCCAGGCACAACTAGCGACACAGCAGAGATATCGGGCAACTTTTGAGACTCATGGACCGCGGCGACGATCGCATCGACTATCGCCTGTGCGTCTTTGCCTTGCGGCGTGTTCTGCTTGAACCGAGAGTGAATACGGCCCTTCCGATCGACGGTCGCAGCACGAAGGTGTGTGCCGCCGAGATCAGCAGCGAAAATCAGTCCTGAATCCGTATTATCCGTGCTGACCATACCTTTCCCACACGACTCTCGGTGTCTCAACATTCCTCCCACGTTCTATACTCATCGCCAATCGAATAAACTGCGCCATGGACCACGCCAACGGCGTTGCCGATCCCGTTCCCGCACCAAAACGAAGTCTCGGCGCCGGACTGTCTTCGCGATCCCAAACCTGCTCGGGAATCATCAATCCATCGTTAGCAAAACCAGCGAGCGTATCGAGTCGTCTACGCGCCGAGGCGATATCACCGAGCGCTAACTCATACTCACCGCGCTCGCCTGTCAGGAAGGTCCAAAGCCGCCCGACACCATTGCGCCCGTCGTACTTGCCACCATCCGGAGTTTCGCCATATGCGTCGTGATTGTAGCGGTACCACGCATCGCCAACCGGCGTCTTAACTTTTATTAATTGGTCGATAAGCTTCAGCGATTCGACGATCAGCGGATCGCGCGGTGATTTGATACCGAGCCGCACTAACTCCAGAAATCCCGCGTCGAGAATCTTTCGCTCATCGACAACGAGACTGCTGCTATTGATCTCCATCTTCGCGCCGTCGTTCGGATCGTCGTTAGCGGTGATTCGCAGGTAGTAGCCGCTGGCGCCATCGGGTTTCGTGACGGTCCACTTCTCGACATTGCGCGCCCAGTTGTCCGCCGTATCCAGATACTTCTTAACGGACGCGGCATCGCCATTCATCTTCGCGATCTCAGCGGCGCAGACGAGGCCCGCGATTTCAGCCGCAATCGTC
>DATNDM010000678.1:0-6533 GCA_035553235.1 Pyrinomonadaceae bacterium
CACAGAGAACACAGAGGTTGCACAGAGAAATACAAATTGAGACGGGCTGGATTACTTGACAGCAATTTAGGCGGTGACGGACAATAACAGCCTGTTTTTGTGGGGTTCCGGTACGTCTCCTACTGAACCAGTTCGCATGTACATGGCTTCAAAAAGGGACTTTGGCCGCGGAGGTCTTTGTCGCATGAGAAGAGCATTTGGTCTTAGCTTGTCTCTTATCGCGCTGGTGTCTTTCGTTACGAGCAACACACTCGCAGCAGGCTCCTCTAAGTCACTCGCCACGATCAGCGGAACAGTTCGCGACAACCGGGGTAATCCACTTGCCGGCGCGCTCGTCTCGTTAATGCGAGAAGGTTTTAAAACCGTCAAGGAAGCGCGCACCGACAAGCAAGGCAACTTCATCACGAAGGTGCTGCCCGGGCGCTACGGCATCAGGGCGATCGCAAACGGTTTCAGCGAAGTGGTTTTTACTGAAGTCGACGTGAAGGCCCAGCAGGAACTGGTTTACAAGTTCAATCTTGAACCAGTCGGTTCCGGCAACACGTTGCCGGAACGCCGGCGCGATCACGACGACGTGAAGTGGACGCTGCGATCCGCGCAAACCAAACTATCGATCTTCCAGAACAATGACGGCGAAGACGCAACGGTCAAAGCAGTAAATGACGCTGAAGCGCAGACTGCGGAAACAGTCGCGATGGAGACCGCGCCCGAAGTTCCCGCTGAAACAAGTTCAAATTCAAAAATCAAACCGCACGGCGTTTTGGAAAGCTATTTCGCGAATAACGCGTATGGAGCTTCCTACGTCGGACTCAATTTCGCGGTAGCTACTCCGGTTTCGGAACATGTTGAATTGATCTTCTCAGGACAAACCGGACTCGGCGACGCGCCGGGACGCTTCGAAGCGACGTCACGCGTACGCGTGGGAAATCGTCATCGCGTCGGTTTGACGGCCTCGGGAGCGCGTTTCGCGACTCCTGTTTGGACCAACAAGCTCAACGACCTCTCAAATCTGCAAGGTCAACTTTCATTACGCGCCGTTGACGAATGGATCGTGCGCGACGGCATCGTGATCGTGATGGGGCTCGACTATTCACGCTTCATCGGCGCCGGCGGCGCACACGCGATCACGCCGCGGTTCGGCGTTCAGTACGACGCGAACGCACGCACGCGCGTCAAGGCTGCATTCGCTTCGGGTGGTGACGAAGACGGCATTCAGAGCGTCGCGACATTCGAAGACGATCAGATCGTTTTTCGTAGCCAGTCAGCGCGGCCAGTCGCGTTCATCGATGGTCAGGCAGTGCTCGAACGCAGTCACCGGCTCGAGTTCGGTGTCGAGCGAGTTTTGGACAACAGCTCGAACGTCGAAGCGACGGCTTTCTTAGATACAACAAGCGGACGCGGGGTCGGATTGTTGAGTGGACCAGCGAGCGCATTCTCAGGCAAACCCGGCGATGCATTCATCGACGTCGCCGACCAGCAGGGATCGTCGCGTGGCGTGCGCGTGGTTTACACGCGCCGTTTGAATCGTGTTTGGACTGCCTCCGCGGGTTACGCATTCGGGCGCGGGCAGCAACTTTCGGCAGCGGGTTTCTCGACTCCAGCCGAACTCTTCGAAAGCGGAATGTTCCAAACAGCAGCCTTACAGCTCGGCGGCGTTTTCCGCAGCGGTACGCAAGTGCGAACCGTGTTGCGCTTCTCTCCGGAAGCGACGGTGTTTGCCATCGATCCTTTTGCCGGTCGCTTAGGTGTTTACGATCCGTCGTTGAGTATTCAGGTAACGCAGGAATTACCGAGTTTTGGATTGCCCGTTCGAGCTGAAGCTATTCTCGATGCGCGCAACATACTGGACGCGCAAACGAGTAGTGAGAACGGAGAGGTCCTGATGTTCATCGGCAACGGTCGTCGGTCTGTTCGTGGCGGAATCTCGGTCAGATTTTAAGACGAGATGAAGAGAGCAGACTGCTAATTTTCCTTCTTGTCCACGCTGTTCTGCTCCCTTCGGGTTACAAATCCTGGTTGGTTCGCATACTAGTTAAGGAGCGATCTGATCTTCCAAATTCTCGGAAATTCCGAAAAGTTGGATTGACGTCGGCGGCCGCCTTTAACTCGCAGGTTTGAATCTCTGCGCAACCTCTGTGTCCTCTGCGTCTCTCCGGTGCGTTTTACGGGTTAGTTTCACCGCAGAGGCGCAGAGGACACAGAGGTTGCGCGGAGAAGAAGTGGTCGGAACATACCTTGCCTAACAAAGTCGGATCTGCCGATTCCAAAGAATTGGCCGCGTAGTTGAGGTAGCAGTGAAGGGTTCGATAATCACAACCAAAACCTGGTTTCTGCTCATCGGCGCAGCGCTGTTGATTAGCGCGGGCGTCCTCAACTTTCGCCAGCGCGCCCTCAACGAAACACCACCATGGGACGGCGTCGAGTGGGTCGATACTAAAGACGGCGTCATTGCGAAGAGTATCGAACGCGGATCCGCGGCCGATCGCGCCTGGTTACTACCCGGCGATAAATTGCTCGGAATCAGTCTCGATCCAAACTCGAAACCCGAACAGATAGTCGCCGCCCGTGACGTCCAGATTTATCTCGAGCAAGCGCGCCTCGGAGGCCAACTGCATTACCTTATGACGCGCCCGGCTTACTCTCCCCAAGTCGGTGCTTACTGGGCAGACCTCGATCATCTCGGTGCGTTCCATCGTTGGACGCCGCGCGTTCTCTACATCAACCTGATTGGTTTGATCTTTCTGTTCGTCGGCTTCTTCGTTCTCTTCAAACAAGGCGGGCGCGCGCCTTTCGCGCTGCACTTCGCGACGTTCAGCCTCGCTGCGTTTGTCTTTCTCTTCTACACACCGGTCGGTAGTTATCGCGATCTCGATCTCGCCGTTGCTTTTCTCGACAACGTCGCGTTGATTCTTTTCGCGCCGCTGTTTTTGCATTTCTGCGCGCTCTATCCGTCGCGACAACAGCTATTCGCGACCCAGCGCTGGCGTGCGGTCTTGCTGTACGTGCCTTCGTTTTTCCTGCTCGCCTTTACGACGGTAGTCTTCCTGCGTGACGAAATCGCAAAGGGAATCTCCGCGTTTGGCAGAATTCCGATTTCAGAACAACTGATCGGAATGCTTTACTGGCTGGAGATGCTGCATTTCGCCATCGCCCTCATCGCGAGCGCGGCCTTGCTCGTGCGGACTTTCGTCAAAGCAAAGGGCACGGTCGTTCGACAACAGGTGAAGTGGGTTGCGTGGGGCACCTTGCTGGCAGTCACACCGTTCACCCTGCTTTACGCGATTGTCTACCTGTTTGGCGCGCCTACCGATCGCTGGCTCACTGACGTCGCGATTTTGCCGCTCGGTTTGATCCCGTTTGCGTTCGGCTATTCGGTCATGCGCTATCGCTTGATGGACGTCGAGCTAGTCGTCCGGCGCGTTTTTGTTTACGCGCTTACGACAATCGCGATCGCGTTGCTGATCGGCGTGGCGGTCTACTATGGTGGCTTGTATGCCTTTGGCTCAGATCAGGGCTTCACTTCCGGTGAGATCACCTTACGCGTCGTAGTTGCGGTGCTGGCGATGGCGGCTATCGTGATGGTCGCGGCGCCCGTGAAGAACTTCCTCCAGGAACACGTCGATCGATTGTTTTATGGCGAGCGTTACGACTTGCGAAACAGTCTGCTCGATTTTGGCCGCACGCTTTCCGCTACGACTGCGCTCGATCCGTTGCTCGATGCGTTAGTGAGTCGACTTCAGGAAGTGATGAACGTCGAGCGCGTGGCGATCTTCATTGAATCGAGATATTCGACGTTGGGTTATGTGTGTGCGCGTTCGGAAGGTCTGCCGACGCCCGTGGCGGTGCCTTCGGATTTCCGCGAGATGATTCGCGTGCGCTCGGCCGACACGGGTGTAGTTCGCGCCGACGATCTCGAACTCAACGGTGACGCAAACAACTCGGGCGCGATTCGCCGCTCGTTGCACTACTACGTTCCGTGCGTGGTTCGTGGGCGAATGGTCGCGGTGATTGGCCTTGGGCGCTCGGTTGACGGCGGGTTGCTTTCGTCCGAAGACGTCGAGATCCTGCGCACCGTTTCGGGTTACGTCGCGGTCGCGATTGAAAACAGTTTGCTTTATCAGGATCAGCAGGAACGCGCGGCCGAATTGAAGCTGTTGAAAGAGTTCAATGAGTCGATCATCGAGTCGATCAACGTTGGGCTGCTGGCGGTCGATCTTGACGGACGTGTAACGCGTCTGAACTCCGCGCTCGAACACATTCTCGATCTGCGGCGCGATGCGGCGGTTGGCCGTCGTGTCGAAGATCTGTTCTCCGAAGATTTCGCTGACACGCTCAAACAGGTGCTCGGCAAAGATGGCTGGCGTCTCAAAGAGATCCGCAACATCTATAAGCTCCACACCGCCACGCGCGGCAATCGCACGCTCGTTTTGAACATCGCGCTCGCGCCGTTGCAGGACGCACAAGGCCAAACCGGTGCGCTCGTCGTTTTGGAAGACGTGACGGCGCGCATTTCGCTCGAAGAGCAGTTGCAACAGCGCGAGAAGCTGTCGTCGATTGGTCTGCTCGCAGCGGGCGTGGCGCACGAAGTCAACACGCCGCTGACGGGCGTCTCGTCTTACACGCAGATGCTGCTCGGCATGTTGAACGAGAACGATCCGAAGCATGCGCTACTGCAGAAGGTCCGCACACAGGCCGAGCGAGCCACCAACATCGTCAACAACCTGCTGAACTTTTCACGTACCGGTAGTGCAACGGAGTTTTGCGAAGTCGATGTAGCGCGTGTGCTCGACGACACCTTGCAGCTACTCGAACCGCAACTCCGGCGCAGCCAGATCGAGATCATCCGACGGTATGACAAAGACGCGCCCGAGGCTTACGCCAATGCCGGCAAGCTGCAACAGGTCTTCACGAACCTGATCCTCAACGCGCGTGATGCGATTCCTGATGGTGGGCGAATCGTCGTCGCGACCGACACGGCTGATGACGGATCGCTTGTCGCCGAGATCTCTGATACGGGTATCGGCATCGCACCGGAGAACGTCGCGAAGATCTACGATCCGTTCTTCACGACGAAAGGCGTCGGACAGGGAACCGGACTCGGTCTCGCAGTTTCGTATGGAATCGTTCAGGAACATGCCGGACGCATCACTGTCGACAGCACGCCGGGCCATGGCACCACTTTTCGCATCATCTTGCCGACCGCACGCGTCCGCACGCGCCTCCAGGCCGTCGGTGACTAGCCACAGATTTACACGGATGAACACGGATTGAAGTAAGGTCTGAATTCAGATCTGTGCTATCTGTGTAAATCCGTGGCCGTTTGTTAAACTAACCGTTCTTGTTATGAAGCCAGAAAAACGTAACTCCAGAAAGGGATCAGTCCTCGTCGTGGACGACGAGGAGATCATGCGCGAGGTGCTCGAGACGCTCCTCAGCAACGAAGGCTATCGTGTCGATCTGGCGAAGACCGGCGAAGAAGGTCTCGAAGCTTACGGCCGCCGCGCGTACGACGTGGTGCTGCTCGACGTGTCGATGCCCGGCATCGGCGGGCTGCGCGCGCTCGAAGAGTTTTTGAAGATGGATCCCGACGCAGTGATCCTGATGATCACTGCTTACGCCACGTTCGACACAGCCATCGCCGCCTGGGAACGCGGCGCCTTCGGCTGCATCCGAAAGCCTTTCCAGAACGAACAGATCACCGCGCAAATCGCCGCGGGCATTAAACGGCGACGAAAAGAAGAAGAGCGTCGCACCTTGCGGCGCGCGATGAGCAAGGCAGTCGATCGCGGCGAGATCGTCGGCCGCTCCGACGTGATGCAGGAAGTTTTTCGGTTAGTCGAACAAGTCGCGCCAGCGCGTTCGACTGTGCTGATCACGGGCGAGAGCGGCACTGGTAAAGAGCTGATCGCGAAGGCGATTCACGAAGCAAGCACGCGTGCTGGTCGCCCGTTCGTAACGGTCAACAGTTCGAACATCCCGTCGGAGTTGCTCGAGTCGGAATTGTTTGGTCACACGCGTGGCGCGTTCACGGGCGCGGTGGCAGCGAAGAAAGGACTGTTTGAAGTCGCTGACGGTGGCTCGATTTTTCTCGACGAAATCGGCGATATTCCACCCGAGACGCAAGTGCGTCTGTTGCGCGTGATTCAGGAGCGCGAGTTCACGCCGCTCGGCGACACGACGCCACGTCGCGTCGACGTGCGCATCATCGCCGCGACCAACATCGACTTGAAGGAAGCCGTGCGTCAGGGAAGCTTCCGCGAGGATCTTTACTACCGTCTCGCGGTTGTGCCGATCGAGTTGCCGCCGTTGCGTGATCGCGTCGAAGATATTTTGCCACTGGCCCAACACTTCATTCAGAAGTACAACGAAGAAAACGGTCGCAACGTGGCAGAGCAACTCGCGCCTGACGTGCTTGCGTTGCTCGAAGCTTACTCGTGGCCCGGTAACGTGCGCGAACTGGAAAACACGATTGAGCGCGCGGTCGTGATCGCGCCCGGCGACGAGATCACGAAAGAATGTTTGCGCACGGAGAT
>DATNDM010000679.1:0-3042 GCA_035553235.1 Pyrinomonadaceae bacterium
GTAGTTGAAGTCTTACGAGGTGGGGAGAAGCTGACTCTGAAGATCACGCCTCAGGCCAGAAACTAACTTCGCCACGGATTACACGGGTAAAGCCGGATAAATCCGTGTAATCCGTGGCCCAAAGTCTTACCAGCGTGGTTCACGCTCGTAACGATCGTTGTCGCGGTCACGGCCGCCACCACCGCCGCCGTAACCACCACGACCACCACCGCGTCCTCCACCATAACCACCACGGCCACCGCCGCCGCGATCAGTTCTCGGCTTGGCTTCGTTGACGGTGAGATTGCGTCCGCCAAAGTCCTTGCCATTGAAAGCCTCGATGGCTGCTGCTGCCTCTTCAGGTGTTGCCATTTCCACGAAAGCAAAGCCGCGCGATCGACCTGTTTCCCGATCTTCAATCACCGAAGCTGATTCGACTGTACCTACTGACGCGAAAGCCTCGCGCAGTTCCTCGCTCGTAGTACGAAACGAGAGATTTCCGACATAGAGTTTTGTAGCCATTTAACTATCCTTAATCTGAAGGGAAGCGCGGGTCTTGCTGGAATTCGCTGATCCAGTTCGGGGGGGACGACCGATACTTTCTGCGAGCTGCGACGAACCCGATGCTCTAAAAATACTCGAGAGCGGCTTCTAACTGGTTGACAACTGCCTCACTCTCTATTCAGCCGAACCTCGTCGCCTTACGATCACGGGCAGGCGCAATCACCGTTGATGCGCGAGAGCAGGTAACTGGTAGGCAAAAGTATGCAGAAACCCTTGGAAAGGGTCAAGGACAATTTTGACTTTTCAGCGACAGATTCGACAGATTAGGCAAAACCCCTGTAATCCGTATAATCTGTGCCTCGTTCAGAAATCACCCCTCGAAAGGTTTGGAAAATGTCGCAACGAATCCCTATCACTGTGGCAAATGGCGACGGCATCGGGCCCGAAATCATGTCGGCCACGCTTCGCATCCTCGAAGCTTCCGGAGCGCCCCTCGAGATTGAGACGATCGACATCGGCGAGAAGGTTTATCTCGCCGGCAACACGTCGGGCATCGAGCCGAGCGCATGGGAATCGTTACGACGCACCAAAGTCTTCCTCAAAGCACCGATCACAACGCCGCAGGGCGGTGGCTACAAGAGCCTGAATGTTACCGTTCGCAAAGTGCTCGGGCTGTACGCCAACGTACGTCCTTGCGTGTCGTATCACCCGTTTGTCGAGACGAAGCATCCGGTGATGGACGTCGTCATCGTTCGTGAGAATGAAGAGGATCTTTATGCCGGCATTGAACACCGGCAGACAAACCAGGTGGTGCAGTGTTTGAAGCTGATCTCGCGCCCGGGTTCCGAGAAGATCGTTCGTTACGCGTTTGAATACGCGCGCCGGAACAACCGCAAGAAAGTCACGTGCTTCACGAAAGACAACATCATGAAGCTCACTGACGGTCTGTTTCATAAAGTCTTCGATGAAATCGCGACCGAATATCCGGACCTTGAAAACGAGCACTGGATCGTCGATATCGGTGCGGCCAAACTCGCCGACACGCCGGAAGCGTTCGACGTAATCGTGATGCCGAATCTTTATGGCGACGTGCTTTCAGACGTCGCCGCGCAGATCGCGGGTTCGGTCGGACTCGCCGGGTCGGCAAACATCGGCGAGCACGTTTCGATGTTCGAAGCGATTCACGGGTCGGCGCCGCGACGTGCGGGTCAGAACCTCGCGAATCCATCGGGACTGTTGCTGGGTGCAGTGATGATGCTGGTCCACGTTGGTCTAACCGAGCACGCCGCACGCGTTCACAATGCGTGGTTGCGGGCGATTGAAGACGGCATTCACACTTACGACATTTACGATGACAAAGTCAGTAAGCAGAAAGTCGGGACGAAGGAGTTTGCGGATGCTGTTATCGAGCGGTTGGGCCAGACGCCGCAGATCCTAAAGACGCGGAAGTACAGCAAGGGTGGCGAGTCGCATGCGAGAGCGGCGATTGCGAAACAGGCGCCGCACAAAGAGATGGTTGGAGTTGATGTTTTCCTCGATTGGACCAAAGGCTCCGCGAACGATCTCGGTGATTCACTTAGTAAAGTTGTTGCCGACGGCGTCAAACTCACGATGATCAGCAATCGTGGGGTGAAGGTGTGGCCCGGTGGTCACACGGAAACATTTTGTTCGGACCACTGGCGCTGTCGTTTTCTGACAGAGTCGAACGGCGGCAACATCGCACATGCGCAGGTGGTTTCGCTGCTCGGTCGTATCGCTGACGCGGGTTACGATTTCATCAAGACGGAAGGTCTTTTTACATTTGACGGCGAGCGTGGCTTCTCGCTGGACCAGGGAGAATGAGATGCCGGAAAACAATGGAAACAAACCGCTGGTAGCGGTGATCATGGGTAGCAAGAGTGATTGGGACACGATGCGTCATGCTGACGAGACGCTGACGGAGTTTGGAGTTGAACACGAAAGCCGGGTGATGTCCGCGCACCGCTCGCCGTCGCTGGCGGCTGAGTTTGCCTCGACCGCTGAATCGCGAGGCTTGGAAGTCGTGATAGCGGCAGCAGGCGGCGCGGCGCATTTGGCCGGAGTGCTGGCGGCGCATACAACGCTCCCGGTGCTGGGCGTGCCGATGAAAAGCGACGCGCTGAATGGGCTGGATTCGCTTTTGGCGACAGTGCAGATGCCGGGCGGTATTCCGGTCGGCACGCTGGCGATTGGCAAACCAGGCGCGATAAATGCCGCACTTTTCGCGGTCGCCATCCTCGCTAATAGTCGACCGGAGTTGCGCCAGAAACTGCACGAGTTCCGCGCCGCGCAAGAAAAAAAGATCCGCGAAACCGTCCTCTGATTTGTTGTAACCACGGAGCTTTGCCTCAAAAGTCAGGAAAGCATTATTGGGTCGGGTCAGTACAGGGAGCGGTAGCGACCTCGTCAGTGATCAGCATGCGATATTTCTAATGATTCTTGATTCCTATGGTTTGACCAGGTCGCTACCGCTCCCTGTACTGACCCGACCTAAGGGGCCATCCCCGACTTTTGAGGCAAAGCCTAACCACGGATTACACG
>DATNDM010000680.1:0-11913 GCA_035553235.1 Pyrinomonadaceae bacterium
TGATGCGCTGGATCGAGGGCTGCACCGAGTTGCCTTCGAAGTCTACGACGCGCACTGCGTCGCGATTGATGATCGCGATCTCGCCGTCGCCGAGAAAGAAGACGTCGCGCGTGTGTTGCAGGATCGGCGGAATGTCAGAAGCGACGAAGAACTCGCGGTCGCCAAGACCGATCACGACTGGAGGACCCTGGCGCACCGCGATGATCGTGTCGGGCTCGTCGGCGTTGATGATCGAGAGCGCGAAGATGCCGCGCAACTCGGTGACGGCCGACCGTACAGCCTGTTCGAAGGAGGGCTGGTTTTTGAGATGTTCCTCGATCAGGTGGGCGATGATCTCGGTGTCAGTTTCCGTGACGAAGTGGTGATCCGATTTGCGGAGTCGTTCTTTGAGTTGAAGATAGTTTTCGATGATGCCGTTGTGCACGACGACGACGCGGCCGGTGCAGTCGCGGTGTGGATGTGCGTTCTCTTCGGTGGGACGGCCGTGTGTGGCCCAGCGCGTGTGGCCAATGCCGTAAGTGCCGTCGAGGGGGCTCAGGCGAATGACCTCTTCGAGGTTGCGCAGTTTTCCTTCAGCGCGACGGATTTCGAGGTCGTGTTCTTCGTTGACGACCGCGATCCCGGCTGAGTCGTAGCCGCGATACTCGAGTTTACGCAGCCCATCGATGATGAGCGGCACCACCTGCTTGTTGCCTACGTAACCAACAATTCCACACATTCTAGACTCCTCTTGTTTTTCTCTGCGTTATCTCTGCGTCCTCTGCGCCTCGGCGGTGAACAAGCACATGTCACCGCAGAGACGCAGAGGACGCAGAGATAACGCAGAGAAATTTATCTTAGTTTCTTCTTCACTTCCGCCGGAACTCCAGCCACTAACGAATCTGGCGGTACGTCTCTAGTTACTACTGAACCGGCACCGGTCTTCGAGCGGGCGCCGACACGAACCGGCGCGACGAGCATCGTGTCGGAACCGATCTTCACGTCCTCTTCGATGATGGTTGGGTGCTTGTTCACGCCGTCGTAGTTACACGTCACGGTGCCCGCGCCGATGTTTGTTCGTTCGCCGATCGTCGCGTCGCCGAGATAGCTGAGATGCATCGCTTTCACGCCGCGTTTCAATCGTGATTTCTTCACCTCGACGAAGTTGCCCACGGTGGCTTTCTCTTCGAGCAGCGTGTTCATGCGCAAGTGTGCGAACGGGCCGACAGAACAGTTTGACTCGATCTGCGAATCCACGATGATCGAGTGGTCCTTCACCGTCACGTTGTCAGCCAAATGCGAGTTGGTGATGCGAGCGCCCGCGCGAATCACACAACCTTCGCCGATCACGGTTTTTCCTTCGATGGTGACGTTCGGATGAATAATCGTGTCGCGTCCGATCTGCGCTGCGGCGCTGACGTACGCGTGCGACGGATCGATGAACGTCACGCCGCTCTCGATCATCAGCCGCCGAATTGCCGAGCGACGCACGAGGTTCTCAAATTCGGCCAGCTCGGCGCGTGTGTTGATTCCAGAGACCTCGCGCGGATCATTGCACTCGTAAACACTGACCGTGCCGCCGCTCGCGAGAATGATCTCGGCGACGTCCGTCAAATAGTATTCACCCTGATCGTTCTTCGGCTCGACTTTGCGCAAGGCGTCAAACAACGGCTTGGATTCAAAACAGTAGATGCCGGCATTGATCTCGCGGACCTGGCGCTCTTCTTCCGTGGTGTCGCGCTGCTCGACGATTTTTCGAAAATGGCCATCGGTGTCGCGAATGATGCGCCCGTAGCCGGTCGGATTGTCGAGACGAACACTCAGTATCGAACAGTCAGCACCTGTGTTGTTGTGCTGTTCGATCAACTTTCGCAGTGTCTCCACCCGAATCATTGGAACATCGCCATTCATAACGAGGACGAGCGACTCGGAATTTTCCAGGACGCTGCGCGCCGATTCAACCGCATCCCCTGTGCCTCGCTGTTTCTCCTGCACCACGAAGCTCGCCAGCTCGCCAACTTCAGCCAATACCGCACGCTCAACTTCTTCAGCCTGGTAGCCTACGATCGTGATGATCGACTGCGGTTCCAGCGGTTGCACGGCTCTCAAGGTGTACGCAATCAATGGTAAGCCGCCCAGCTCGTGCAGCACCTTCGCGCGGCTCGACTTCATTCTGGTGCCGAGTCCGGCAGCCATAATCAAAACGTTCAACGGTCTGGACGATGTGTTGTTGTTAGACATTCTCGGAAGATTTTAAACGACAACGGGGGCGAGCGCTTGCTTGCGGCAGTTGAGCACGACCTCGGCGAGACGCTGCGAATTATGACGGACCTTCTCGCCATCCTGCAGCAGATCAGCACGAACGATCTCGGTCGTTTGATCGATCGCGTCGTTGATGGAATCGTTGATGCCGATTTGATAGGCGCCCTCGGCAGCGTACCGTTCTGACTGCTCCGCAGTGATGCGGCGATTGTTCACGACGACAAAATCGAAATGAATCTCCGGCGCGTAGTGCTGGATCGTTTCGAGATGTTTCCGCGCGTTGTACCCATCAGTTTCGCCGGGCTGAGTCATCAGGTTGTTGATGAAGATCTTCGTCGCACGCGACTCACCGATCACACGGGCGACCTGGCTGACAAGGAGATTCGGGAGAATGCTGGTGTACAGTGAGCCTGGGCCAACCGTGATGATGTCGGCGGCGCGAATTGCTCGGAGGGCTTCGGGGAGGGGAATGCATTGCTCAGGTTCGAGTCGCAGCCGGCGAATCGGAACTTTGGAAGCGGAGATCTGAGTCTCGCCACGCACGATCGATCCATCTTCAAGCTCCGCCGCGAGTCGGACGTCGCTGATCGTCGCGGGATAGATATGACCTTTGCTGGCGAGGATCTCCGACGAAACGCGAATGGCTTCAGTGAAGTCTCCGGTGACTTCGGTCAGTGCCGCCAGGAAAAGATTGCCGAAACTGTGACCGCCGAGTTCGCCCCGGCCGCGGAAGCGATAACTGAAGAGGCGTGACATCAGCTTAGAGTCTTCGGAGAGCGCGATCATGCAGTTGCGGATGTCGCCCGGCGGCAGCATCTGCAACTCCTCGCGCAGCCGTCCGGAACTGCCGCCGTCGTCAGAAACCGTGACGATCGCGCAGAGACTCTCGATCCACATTTCATCGTCAGTCTTGCCGACCAGACGCTTTAGGCCGCCAAGTAAACAGGACAGACCAGTGCCGCCGCCGATGGCTACGAGCTTCTGACCGCCTGTGTGAATTGCTGGTGGCAAATGCGTTCCTCGACCCGAATGATACTTTAATCTTGTTTCTCGCAAAGGCGCAAAGAGGCAAAGAACGTCTGCTGGCGCCTTTGCGAGCCTTTGCGGCTTTGCGTGAAATCTTCTTTAGGAGGGGTTGCTAAAGATCAGCCGATCGAAGTCAGGATCGTTACGTAGTGGGTTCAGGTCGTGATCGTGTTGTGCGCGGACGCGCAGGTTCGGCTGCAAATCCAGCGCTTTTTGCAGTGACTCGAGCGCCAGATCGATCGATCCGAGTCGCGCGCGAGTGGCAGCGAGTCCGTAGTGAATGTGCGCCGCTTCAGGCTCCCGCTTGAGTGCTCGTTCAAACATCTCCTGCGCTGCCACGTATTCCCCGCGATTGAGCTCTATGACGCCACGATCGTAAAGCGAGTCAGCATCGCGCGGGAGAATACTCTCCGTCCGCAGCCGCGACTCCGCAATCGTCAGGTACGTGCGCGCGCGCGCTGCAACTTCCGCCACCTGCGAATACTTGTCCACCAGAACTCGAAACTGATTTCGCGCTTCAGCAAAACGACCGCGAACAAACTCCCTGTGCGCACGCTCGAACGCCAGCAGCGCTGCCGACTCGTCTTGCGTCGGTGGTCTCTGCGGCGGTGGTTGCGTCGTCGCTGAAGGTCGAACAGCTCGAACCGCAGCTTGCTTCTGCGTCATTTTGACCCTTGAGACAACGACCTTCTTAGCGGCTGCTGCTTTGCGGGCAACTGGCTTAGGTGCTGCCTTCCTGGGTTTCGCTGTGGCTTTGGATTTCGCAGCAGCCTTCTTCGCCGGGCGCAGCTTCGCAGAAGTCCGAGCAGAGGACTTCGCAGCGGCGGCTCTGTTGGCTTTGGGTTTGGAAGGTGACTTCGCTTTAACAGCGCGCTTCGCGCTTTTCGCGGCTGGTTTAGCTTTTGAACGCGATGTTGACCGTCTCAACCCTTTTGTGAGACTGCTACTCATGTGCGGATTCTCAAAAGGCTGCTCACGCAAATGAGCAGCCGCAAAATTGGACCGCAGCTTAACATAGACCCTCCTCTAGATCAACGCAGACAAGTATTTGCGGGTGCTTTACCGACCGGAAATCAGCCCACTTTTCCGACACAAGTTACAACAAAGAAAAATGTTGATGGCCATCGTTGGCTATGTTAAAGTGCTTTTCGGCTTATGGGAGGCTTAATCCACCTCGGCAAACTGCCCCAACCGAATAAGTAACCTCTTTTAATTTCAAAAACTTGCAATCCGCGGAACAGGCTTTCGAGTTTAGCTCTCCAGGAAAACATCCCGCCCCGGCCTTCAATTAAGAGTCGCACAATGGCAGACACACCAATCCTGTTGCGTGAACAGCAATACCACCAGATCAAGGCTGTCCTGGCGCGATTGCGGATGGACTCCTCAGCCAAGGTGGTCTTTCTGGTAGATAAGGACGGTCAGGAGATCGCATCCCAGGGTGAAGTGGGAAATCTTGACACAACCAGTCTCGCCTCGCTCGCTGCCGGTAACGTCGCGGCGACAGGCGGAATGGCTCAACTGATCGGAGAAAAGGAATTCCCGACGCTCTCACATGAAGGCGAGAAAGAGAGCATTCACATCTCGGTAGTCGGCAGGCTGTTGCTCGTGGTCGTCTTCGATGAGCGTTCCAGCCTCGGACTAGTGAAACTCCGCAGTAAGCAGGTTTCCCATCAACTGGCGGCAATGTTCGAAGAGATTGCTGCCGGCGACTACGACGACCTCGATTCACCCTTCGCCGGTATTACCGACGAGGACATCGACAGTCTTTTCAGCTAACGGCACGCGCTATGACCTTCATCAATTACGCTTCCAGAGAAATCAACTGCAAGATCGTCTACTACGGCCCAGGACTGTGTGGTAAGACGACTAACCTGCAGTACATCTTCGATTCGACCGCGCCCCAGGCGCGCGGCAAGTTGATCAGCCTCGCGACCGAGACCGATCGCACGTTGTTCTTTGATTTCATGCCGCTCGAGTTGGGTACGGTGCGCGGCTTCAAAACGCGGTTTCATTTGTACACAGTGCCCGGTCAGGTTTTTTATGACGCGTCGAGAAAGCTGATTTTGAAGGGTGTGGACGGGGTGGTGTTTGTGGCGGATTCGCAGGAAGAGCGCATGGATGCGAATGTCGAGTCGCTGTACAACCTCGAAGAGAATTTGCGATCGCAGGGCTACGATTTGCTGAAGATCCCGTACGTGTTGCAACTGAACAAGCGCGACCTCGGGAACATCGTACCGGTTGAAGATCTGGCGTCTGAGTTACAAAGAAAAGGCGAGCCGGTGATCGAGGCTGTTGCTTCGACTGGACAAGGCGTGTTTGATACGTTGAAGGCCGTCGCGAAGCAGGTGTTGACGGAATTGAGAAAGGGCTAAAACCAGGTCTCACGCAAAGACGCAAAGAGGCAAAGGGCGCAAAGCGAAGCTTAATCTTCCTTTGCGCCCTTTGTTTTCCTTTGCGCCTTTCCGTGAAAACCTATTCTAAGCTCTTGAGCATCAACAAACCGTCGCCACCATTTGAGTAGTACTTCGGCAGCTTTTGCGTGATTGAGTAGCCGAGGCTTTCGTAGAGTTTCTGTGCAGCGATGTTGAGTGTTCGCACTTCCAGCCGCACCAGTCTCACATTCCGTTTTCGAAAACCATCCTCGACCTGTCCCATCAATCTCTTCGCGAGCTTGCGGCGCCGATGTTCGGGCGCGACGCCGACAGTCGTCACGTGTCCGGTGTGATCCGGTTCGACGAGTCCGATGACGAAGCCCGCCATCACGCCACCAGGCGTGACGGCTCGAAACGAAACTGATTCCGGTGCAGTGAGTAGATAGTCGAACGTCTCGCGGCTGTAAGCCTCGCCATCAATAAAGCAACGCTGATCGAGCCGCCACACTTCATCGAGTTGCGAGATGGTTAGCGACCGGATCTCGTAGCTCGCGCCCCACGAAGGTATCGGTGTTTTCTCTTTCTTCTCGCCTTCGAGTTCAACATCGGATGGCGACCACCAGCGGGAGCGAAATTTCTTTAGTACTGCCATAGCGTTTTTGAAGTTTGGGAGAGACGACGACCGGACCCTAGTTTACCATCGAGGTTTTCAGAATGCCTACAGGATTAACATGCAGTCGCCGTAACTATAAAAGCGATAGCGTTCGGCGACGGCGTGTCGATACGCGCGCAGAACGAGTTCACGACCGGCAAACGCGCTGACGAGGATCAGCAGTGAAGAGCGTGGCAGGTGGAAGTTGGTTAGCAGTGCATCCGCGACTCGAAAGCGATAGCCAGGTTTGATCGTCAGACTCGCCACGGCGGGACCGGCAACCACGTCGCCGCGATCGTTTGCAGAAGACTCGAGCGCGCGCATCGTCGTCGTCCCAACTACTACGACGCGTCCACCGTTGGCTCGTGCTTCGTTGATCCTGCGCGCAGCGTCGTTGGAGATCTCGTAGTGCTCGCTGTTGACTGAATGTTGGGCCACGTCATCAACGCGAACGGGTTCGAAGGTTCCATAACCCACGTGCAGCGTGACCTCCGCGAGCGATGCAATCTTCGAGACTTCTGCCAGCACTTCGGGTGTGAAGTGAAGCCCGGCGGTCGGCGCCGCGATGGCGCCGCGCTGTTTGGTATAGACCGTTTGATAGCGTTCACGATCTTCACTCGACACGCCGGCAGGACGCTTGATGTACGGCGGCAACGGTGTCGATCCGATCTCCGCGAGTGCGTCGTGAAACGGACCTTCACACTGAAAGCGCACGTGGCGCAGCTCTGGTCCTGGTTGGTCCAGCAATTCGGCAACCACCCGGCCGCCGCCGAACACGGCACGCGCGCCTTTCTTCAAACGGCCGCCGGGACGCACGAGCGCCTCCCAAATCCGATCTTCGACCTCGCGCACGAGGAAGATCTCAACCTCGCCGCCCGATTCTTCACGACGCCCGATCAACCGCGCCGGAATCACACGCGAGTTGTTCACGACGACCACATCGTTCGGCCGCAAATAACGCGTGAACTCTTTAAAACCCGCATCAACCCACGTCTGCTCGTTTCGATCGAGCACGAGCATCCGCGACGCATCACGCTGCTCCAGCGGCGTCTGCGCAATCAACTCCGGCGGCAACTCATAATCAAATTCCGCGATTTTCATCCTTGCTTATCCGCGTTGGCAGGATGCTCGTAATGGAAAACGGCGGTGAGTTGTGCACCGAAGAGCAGGATCAAACTCGAAACGTAACTCCACGTCAGGACCGCGACCACTGCGCCAACTGATCCATAAACCTGATCGTAGTGGAAGTAGTGAAGACTCAAGGCGAAGATATACTTCGCGATTTCCCACAGCAGTCCAGCCAGAAACGCGCCCGGCAGAGTGTCTCGCAAAGTCACGTTTGCCTTCGGCATAAAGCGGTACACCAATACGAAGAGCACCACGGTGACCAGATAACTGACCGCCGCAAACAACACTTGCCAGAAAGCGCTGCCTGCTGACGCGAGCAACGTGTATCGCTCAACCTGATGCGGCGAGAACCTGCCGGCCATCTCACGAAGCGCCAATAGTATCGACGTCACGAAAACGGAAGCCGCGAGCAGCAGGCCGACAAGTGCGACCATGCCGATTGTCAATGCACGCCCATGCAGGAATGTTCGCGAGGTGGTGCCCCAGATGCGATTGAGTGCGCGCTCGATCACCGCAAACACCCAGGAGCCGGCCCAGAAGACGAGAATGATGCACGTGATGATCGCGCCGACGCTGATATCTGAAAATGCTTCGATCGTATCGCGCAAAAATCTGCTCGACCCGGGATACACGTCGACTGCGTGCGTCAGCAGTTGACTACCCGCCGCGAGTTTATTGCTGAGCGAAAACATCAGCAGCAGCGCGGGAAAGAGCGCCATGAGGCCGAAGTAACTCATCGCCGCAGACGAAGTGAAGAGATCGTTTTCGTGGAACTGGTGCAGCACGTGGCCGAGCATGGAGGTCCACGGCGAGCGGTTTCGAACGCCGAATGAGTGACGCGAGAATGAAAGCCAACGTCTCATTATTTCAGCCGCGGATGAACGCGGATTAACGCTGATTCAGCGGGGGGTCGAACAGGCTGGGTATTTTTGAGCCGGGGGTCTGAATACCGAAATGTTCGTACGCGAGGGGCGTCGCGAGGCGCCCGCGCGGCGTCCGATCGAGAAAGCCAATTTGGATCAGATACGGTTCGATAATCTCCTCGATTGAATCCTTCTCTTCGTGAATCGACGCGGAAATCGTACCGAGTCCGACTGGCCCACCATTGAACTTCTCGATGATGGTCAACAGCAGCTTCCGATCCATCTCATCCAATCCATACGTATCGACTTCCATTCGGTTCAATGCATCGCTTGCGACTTCTCTGTTGATGCGGCCATCGTAATCAACTTCAGCATAGTCGCGCACACGACGCAGCAGACGATTCACGATACGCGGCGTGCCGCGCGAACGTCTCGCAATCTCACGTGCACCTTCGTCGTCGATCTCAACGCCGAGAATCTCGGCTGAGCGTTTGCAGATCACTTCGAGATCCTCGTGCGGGTAGAAGTCGAGATGAAAGACGATCCCGAAACGACCGCGCAACGGCGCAGTAATCAGACCGGCTCGCGTCGTGGCGCCGATGAGCGTGAACTTCGGCAACTCGAGTTTGATCGAACGCGCGCCGGCGCCCTGGCCGATCAGCAAATCGAGTTGATAGTCCTCCATCGCAGGGTAAAGCTTTTCTTCGAGCGCGGGGAGCAGACGGTGAATCTCGTCGATGAACAGGACGTCGCCCTGCTGAAGGTTTGTCAGCAAGGCGGCAATGTCGCCGGCCTTCTCGATCGCAGGACCGGCGGTCGACCGCAGCTCCGCGCCCATCTCGTTGGCGATGATGTTGGCGAGCGTGGTCTTGCCTAAACCCGGCGGGCCGGTGAGCAGCACGTGGTCCAGTGCTTCGCGACGGTTGCGCGCGGCTTTCATGTAAACGCGCAGGTTCTCCTTGACCTGGCGCTGGCCGATGTATTCGTCGATACGAGTCGGGCGCAGCGTGAGATCGAATTGGCGATCCTCGTCGCTGGCGAATGAGTCTTTCACGTGCGCTGATATTGACTCAGGAGGCATGTTGTTTTCAAACCCGTGCGAGTTTCTTCAGACTGCGTCTCAGGATTGATTCGACCGTGACGTCGCCGCCGTCGACGAGTGCGGCGTCAATCGCCTTTTCCGCCGCCGAGCGTTGATAGCCGAGATTCATCAGGGCCGAGAGCGCGTCGGCGCGAACCGTGTCTTCGGACGACACGTAGGTTGTTTCAGGTCTGACGCCAGTTTCCTCCGCAACCTGTGCCTGGGAAAGCTGGATCATCTTGTCGCGCAGATCAACGACGAGTCGTTCCGCGGTTTTTCTTCCGACGCCCGGAATCTGCGTAAGACGCGCCAGATTATTCGATTTGATCGACTCGATCAGCTCATCCGTCTTCATATGCGAGAGCAGTGCGATGGCTAATTTCGGTCCGACGCCGCTGACTGAAATGAAATGAACGAACAGCTTGCGTTCCCCCGCGGTCTTGAATCCATAAAGCTGCAGCGCGTCTTCCTTTACATGAGTGTAAATGAGAAGCTTGACGTTTGATTCTTGATCGTCGAGGTCGTAGAACGTCGAGAGGGGAATCGTCACGTCATAGCCGACGCCAGCAACATCGACGATCACCTGGTTCGGTTCTTTGGAAAGCAGTGTACCGCTGAGATGCGCAATCATGCGCCGCGGATTATACTCTGATGGCAGGTTCCGCGCATGAAGTCCGAGAAAATATCAGAACTAACAACGAGCCGTTTGAGCGTTTACCTTCGTTGCCTGAATGCGCTTCATGCGGCCGGAATCAAAACCATCTCATCGCAGGCGTTGGCCGAGCAGTTCAATCTCAACTCGGCCCAGATCAGGAAGGACCTCGGTTACTTTGGCGAATTTGGTGTGCGCGGCGTTGGTTATTACGTCGACGATTTGCGCGAGCACATCACGAAGATACTCGGTCTCGACAACCCGCATCGTGTCGGCATCGTGGGCGCAGGCCGTTTGGGCACCGCACTCGCGAACTACAACGGTTTCGGCAAGTCGAATTTCACGGTGGTTGCGCTTTTCGATAACGATCGACAAAAGATCGGCCGGCGAATCGGCGGTGAAAAGCTGCTGGTGCACGACGTTGACGAGATCGCAAATGTTATCCGCGCGGAAGCGATCGACGTGATCGTGATCGCGGTGCCGGCGAAAGCGGCGCAAAGAGTTCTCAATCAGATCATGTCAGCGGGAATCAAAGCGGTACTGAACTTCGCGCCGGCGTCGTTGATCTCGCGACGTGGCGTGAAGGTGAAGACAGTTGATCTGACGACGTCGCTGGAGTCACTGTCGTATTTTTTGTCGCAGCCTGAAAACAGCACGATCACACAAGCACGAAGGCAAGCACGTAAAGAAGATTTCCCGCAAAGGCGCAAAGGGGCAAAGGCGGAAAGCTTTTAGACTCGGTATGGATGAGCAGACAATCAAACGCGATCTGATCCGGGTTTGCCACCTGATGTACGAGCGGAGTTACGTCGTCTCGTCGGACGGAAATGTGAGTGTGCGTCTAGATGACGGCCGCATCCTCGCGACGCCGACGATGACGTGCAAAGGACGCATGTCCGAGGACCTGATCGCGATCACGGATCTCGACGGCAAAGCGCTCAACGAGCGCAAAGCGTCGAGTGAGCTCGCGATGCATTTGCTGATCTATCGCGAGCGTCCGGACGTGAAGGCTGTTTGCCACGCGCATCCGCCGCACGGGACAGCCTTCGCCGTCGCTGGTCTCGCGATCGATCAGCCGATACTTTCGGAAGTAATTCTGACGCTCGGCTGTGTGCCGCTTACTTCGTACGGAACTCCTTCAACAGACGAGCTAACGAAGGAGATGCAGCCATTCGTGCAACATCACAACGCGCTGTTGATGGCGAATCACGGCGCCGTCGCATACGGCGCGGATTTGTGGCAAGCGTGGGACCGTCTCGAAACGTTGGAACACACGGCGAAGATCGCGATCCTCTCGCGCATGCTCGGCGGCTCGAAAAATCTTCCCGCCGACGCGATCGAGAAGTTGATCAACGTGCGCGAGAAGGCGGGCTATCTCGGCGAGTCAGCGCGCGGACAGGCTTGTGGCTACCTGAATCCCTCGGAAAACGGCGATGCGAAGATCTCACTGACGCGTGAAGAACTCGTCGAATTGTTAAGTCAGGCAGTTAATGGTAAATAATCCGTTCGTAATCCGTGTAAGCTGTGGTCAAAACTTCTATCAGGAGCATCTGAATGCAAGAAGCACTCGGAATGGTTGAAACAAAAGGGCTCGTCGCGATGATCGAAGCCGCTGACGCGATGGTGAAAGCCGCCAACGTCACGCTCGTCGGTTACGAAAAGATCGGCGCCGGCTTTGTGACTGCGATCGTGCGTGGCGATGTTGCCGCCGTGAAGGCCGCGACTGACGCCGGCGCCGCAGCCGCGCGCCGCGTTGGCGAGCTCGTCAGTGTCCACGTGATTCCGCGTCCGCATGGCAGTGTCGACGAGACTCTTCCCATCGGTCTCGACCGATAACAGCATGATCATTGCTCGCATCCTCGGCACTGTTGTCTCCACGCAAAAAGACGAACGGTTGA
>DATNDM010000681.1:0-2429 GCA_035553235.1 Pyrinomonadaceae bacterium
ACAAGACTCTCCCGAGCTTCCGTTCACCGGCAGCAAAAACTAAGCAGTTCACAAAAGGCACAAAGAGAACCACAAGCAGCACAAACCAGATTAGCTGAATGCGAGTCGCTCTATCTGTTGGGCGAGATGACTTCGCTAACATGCTTTTTTGTTTGTGCTTCTTGTGGTTCTTCTTTGTGCCTTTTGTGAACTGCTTAGTTTTTGCTGCCGGTGAACGGAAGCTCGGGAGAGTCTTGTAGCTTCAAAGATCCTTCGACCTGTTCGCCCGCGAATCGCGCAAACACCTGCGCCTCGACGGCGTGTCCATCCATTTCCAAAGAAGCGGTTTTGCTGAACGAGTTATCGTTGATCTCAACCGAACCGAAATCCGCGTCGCCCATTTCTGAGTGGATCACTGCGGTGTACGCCGAGCCGGCACGCTCAATCGTCAACGTTGCCGGAATACTCTGCCCGAGCGGCGTGTCGATATCGATTGACCACGCGCCCGCAGGATCAGTCGGCCCGGATGCGTCCGTAGATTTTCGCTTGCCGGCCGTGTTGTAGACTTCAATATCTTCCGCATACGGCCTGATCTGTTCCATCACTTGCGCGCCATCACCGACAACGATCAGAGCCGCTTCATCCGGTTTCACGTACTTCTCAGCCACACGCTGGATTTCCTGCACGGTCACTGCCTGAATCCGATCGCGGTAAGTTTCGAGATAGTCCTTCGGCAAATTCAACATCTTGATTTGCACGAACTGATCGGTCAGCCCTTCCTGTGTCTCGAGTCGAATCGGAAACACGCCCGTGAGATACGACTTCGCGTCGGCAATCTCTTTCTCTGACACCGGCTCACTGCGAATCCGCTTGAGCTCGTAGAAAAACTCTTTCAACGAGTCGCCTGTGACTGGTGTACGTACTTCGGCGGTCGTGCGAAACGTGCCGGCCGTACGCCGCGCGTCGAGATTCGAATAAGCGCCGTACGTGTAGCCCTTGTCTTCGCGCAGGTTCATAAACAAACGCGACGACGCAGTAGCGCCAAGCACCGTGTGCATTAGTATCATCGGGAAATAGTCAGGACTGGTTCTCGTGATGCCGCTGTTTGCGATCACGATATTCGACTGCGCTGAACCCGGCCGATCGACAAGGTAAGCAATTCTTTTCGTGCGCACGGGCGGCGCGGGAAAATTCGCAACCAGCTCCTCGCCTCTTTCCCACGTCGAGAACAGCGATTCCAGGCGACTGACGATGTCTTCGTAGCGAACGTCGCCGACCACGATGAAGACCGCGTTGTTCGGCACCAGCTTGCTGCGATGAAACTTGACGAAGTCGTCACGCGATACGCGATCGATCGACTCCGGCGTCGGCGCTACAACCGAATAAGGATGATCGCCAAACATGACACGCGAAACCATCTCGCTCGCGAGAAACGACGGCTGCGCGCGCTGCTGTCGCAAACTCTCCTTCGTGTTCTGCTTCGCGAGCGCGACTTCATTCTCAGGAAACGAAGGCTCGAGCATTACTTCCGCCATCAAGTCGAGTATCGCATCGTTGAACTGAGACAGCGCCGAGGCTCCGACGATCGTGTAATCAGACGTCGCACCCGCCGACAAACTCGCGCCCATGCGCGCAACCTCTTCCGCGATCTCTTTACTCGTCCTCGATTGCGTTCCCTCGGGCATGAGACCCGCGAGCAGATCAGTCAGGCCGGGAAGATCCGGCGGATCGAATGCTCCACCAACAGGAAACGCGAGCCGGTAGCTGACCAACGGCAAGCGACTGTCTTCGACGACGACAAGCGAGAGTCCGTTACGCAGAGTGGTCTCTCTTGCCGTCGGAATGGAGATCGGTCTTGGTGGTAGCGGCGCCGGCGCGTGGCTACGAAAGGTTTGTGTTTGACTCATGTTATGGGTGCAGCGGGCCCGTTCCCGGTTTCGTTTGCGGCGGAACGTCCGCCGGATCTTTTGGCTTTTCTGAAGGTGTTGTGTGCACCACTTCGGCATGCATGGCCGACTCAGGCTCTGCCGCAGGCACGTCGGGAACTTGCGGCGGCGGCGCAGCCGGTTGGTGTGGATCGCCGGGCGGCTGCGGCGACGCGGAAGCAGCCGGTCCTTCAGCGACTTGCGCCGCAGGAGTAGGAACGATGTCCAGCAGGACGCGATTATCTACGTCGACGTAACGCGCCACCGCGTTTCGAATGTCGTCGGCAGTGACGGCGAGATAGTGGTCCAACTCGGAATCGATCAGACGCGGGTCTGAATCGTACAACGCAAACTCCGAGATACGTTGCGCGCGATACATCGTCGACTGGCGGCCACGCACGGCGTCGTTGCAGAGGGAGTTGCGCAGTTTCTCCATCTCTGCGTCGGTTGGTCCAGCCGTCGCGATTCTTTTGATCTCGTCGAAAATCTGATCGCGAATTTTGTTCGGGTCTTCGCCGGGTTTCG
>DATNDM010000682.1:0-7192 GCA_035553235.1 Pyrinomonadaceae bacterium
TTAGCGAGTGAATCGTCGCCGAGATCGGGGCCGCCACTGATGACTACACGTGTTGGCTCACCGGCGGTGTGTGAATCGATAACTCTGACGCGTCGCATCCGGGATATTGAGCCACAAAAAAGCACAAAAGTCACAAAAGCAGGAATCGTGTGAGAACTTTTGCGCCAGGTGTCGGGAATTTCCGCGGCATCGCGGCCTCACGTGTCGCAAATTTTGGCCAAAACGAGTGGGAACAGTGCTTGCACGTGCGGACTGTGAAGACATCTTTCCATCAAAGGAGCACACATGATGAAACGCAAGACTCTGCCCGTCGCGCTGGTCCTACTGCTTCTCTCGAGCTACACACCGCTTGCTTTTTCTCACGAGACGCCGTCACTGAGCGAATGGGCTTCAGTCCAACAGATCAAGACTAACGAACGCGTTTTCGTGCGGCAGAAGAACGGCAAAGAAATCAAAGGCAGGATGATCGAAGCGTCGGACACGACGTTAATGATTGATCGCGATGGCAAGCCGTTTAGCATACCGCGCGGCGATGTGCGGCAGGTCTACGTCGTCAGCGGCACGGCGCAGAAGGGTAAGTGGGCGTTGATCGGCGCGGGCATCGGAGCCGGCGTCGGCACAGGCATCGGCTACGCTAAGTATTCACCGAACAGTGACGACAGTGAGATTTACATTCCGATCGGTCTACTGATCGGCGCCGGTTCAGGCGCGGTGGGCGGCATGCTGTTCGGCCAAAGCACGCGCAAACGCGAGCTGGTTTACGCCGCGAATTAGCGGATGACGGACTAAGCCGCTAGGTACGATCGTTTCTTCGGGTCATCCAAGGCGGATCGGACCGGCGTTGATGAAAGATCGCCGAAATCACCACAAGATTCATGTCTACAAAGTAGTAGATCAAATAAGGAAACCGCTTCAGTAGTGCTTGTCGAAACGCGCCCGATAGGACTGGAAACGCATACGGCATTCGCGAAAGTCGCTGCAAGATAGCGTCGACTTCTTCGGTAAACCGGGAAGCCAAATTTGGATTGATATTTAGGTACCAGCGAACTACGGAGCTGTAGTCTGCATTAGCGCCCGGTGAGAGGACGATTCGATATTTCATTTTTAGCTGTAAGTGAGGATCTAGCCTCTCTTTACTTGCTCCGTCTTTTCATTTCTTCCATTATTTCGCGCATCGATTCTTCCCGAATTTCGTCCCATGTCCTCCATGTTGATGTGTCTTCGTTTCGATAGCGCTCCATTCGCTCTTCCAGGATGGCGAGGTGCCAGTCAGGCACAGGCACGTCCTCGGGACGTGCGTAACCTTCCTCTCTCCACCACTCTTCTTCGTTTAAATATTCTTGGGTTGATTTTGAGGACATCGTTGCACTCCTTGTCGGGAGTCTAACACAATTCATTTGTGCAACTCACCTAATCTTCTTTGTGCTTCTTTGTGGCACTCTTTTCCGCAATCTCCTCGCGCTCGTCTTGTAATCCAAGTCGCATCGCCTCGAACGCAGGAAGCCGCGCGATCGAAGGCATCGGCGTGTTGCCGCGGACGGAGAACCAGATGATGCGGTTCAGGGTTTCTGGATCGGCCATGTCCGCGTGCTCGAGATCTTGTTCTTCGGTCATTCTCATCCAGTAAGCGGTCGCCGTGTCGCGAGGCGGCGGTGTGACGAGGTTGTCGAGACCGACGTTCGGAAGCACTGCCTTGTAAGGTCTCGGGTCAGCCTCGGTACGAAAGATGTTGAGGGGCGTAGCGGTGGCGTCGAGTTGATTCATCGGCTCGATGCCGAGCAGCAGCTCGATCGTCCTGATCAGGCTGACCGTATTGTGAAACTCATGGACCAACGCGCCCGGTTTGTTGTAGGCACTGATCACCAGCGCCACCGAACGATGCGCATCAACGTGATCTGGTCCATCCTGCGCGTCGTCTTCAACCACCACGATCGCAGTGTCTTTCCAGTAAGGACTGTTCGACACCGCCTCGACCATCAACCCCAGCGCGTAATCGTTGTCAGCCACGTAAAACTGCGGCGTTGGCTTGTGCGCAGCGATGCCGTCGGTGTGATCGTTCGACAACCGGAGTATCGAAAGATTCGGCAAACGATCGCCAGTTCCCGCGGAACGCTCGGCAGCAAACGCACGAAACTCCTCTAACCACGCACCCAATCGCGAGTTGCCGCGAAACTGCGGATCAGCATGAGTCTTGCTGATCAACGGACTCGCACCTTGCTCACGCGCGGCGCGATACGAATCGACAGTCATCGCATCGGGCGTGTCCATGTCGAAGTTGCGATACTCGGTGCTAACGCGTCCTTCAAGCGACTTCTTCGTCGGAAAAGCTGAAACCGTCGCAGATAGATCCGGGTACAACTTCGCGCGATTCTCTCGGATCGATCTAACATCCGCCTCCGACAACGTCGCGACAAACTCGCCATAGTTGCGGTACGTCAGACCCGCGCGCGCGGCCGCATCCCACAGATAAAGCGTCTCGGGCTCACCGACATCGCGCGAGCCCTGCAGATAAGGAATGAACCGGCGCAGGAAGTTGGCGATGTCTTCCGTCGTCGCTCCTCGCCCAAAAAGCGCAGGCACACGCGGCACGTACTCGTAATTCGGCAAGCGATTGAAACCTTCGAAATCGTACGTGCGGCCGCGGCGGCTGTAATTCCACCGAAACGCTTTGTCGACGTAGTCAGTCGAGAACGCAGCGGTGGACCAGTTGTGCCCGTCAGGACTCGCCTCTGAGTTGACGAAGAAGCGATCGAACAATCCAAAGCGAAGCGCGAGTGCGCGATGGTTCGGCGAAATGTCTTGTCTGTCTCCGTTCGGTCGTGCCGCGGCAGCGCTGGCGCCGAAGATCGCCAGTGATGGATCGCCGTCCGCTTTCGTGCCGTCGCCCGCCTGTTCGATGTCGCCAAACACTTGATCATAAGAACGGTTCTCTTTAATGACGTAAATCACGTGCTTGATCGGCGACCGACCGGGGAACACATGCGATACGCGCTCGCCGAGCAGACCGTTGTTGCGCATGACTTGTTGTGTGTAGCGAGCGAGCCCGGGATCGTCAGGAATGTTAACCGCGCTGATGTTGCCGACGACGAGGGCGACGCTGTACTGCCCGCCCTGTCCGCCACCGCGGCCACTGCCCGCAGGAAAACGTTCGTTCGGCGCGTTGGGCGCGCGGCCGGAGTTGTCGACGATCAGTGAAGAGTTCTCGACGCCCGTGCCTTTACCGTTGCCGATGAAAAGCATTGGACCAGCAACAGCAAGCGCGGATGGATACTGGCCGGTGGGAATGAAACCGCGGACTTTACTCCGCGCTTCTCTCTCGTCCCATGACTTGCCCCGCGCGCGGTCGGAAAGCTCGATGACCGCTACGGAATTGCTGTGCGCGTTCGCAACGAAAAGATCGTCACCGCGCAACGCCAGTCCTTCCGGACTGTTGCCGCGCGGAACGCCTTCAGACAAACGCACGTTGATGCGCTCGATCTCTTTGTCCGCCAGCGTGTCGATTACTGAAACGCTGTCGTCATTGGAATTCGCGACGAACAGACGCGTGCGCTCCGGATTCAACAACAGCGCCGTCGGATGACGCCCAACCGGCACACGCGACAGCAACTTGCCCGCCTGGACCACTGCGACCGACCCATCGTTCCAACACGACACGTAAGCTTTGACACTCGATCCTTGCTGCGGCACGACCGCGACCGCATACGGGTAGACGAACTGCTCCGCGTCGCCTTCGCGTCGGAGATCGATGCGCGTCAGTTTTCGCCGCCCGCGCAAGTCTTCAATGACGCCGAGACTGTCGCCAAGATTGTTCGCAACAAAGAGTGTGTTGCCGTCCGGCGTGATCGCGATTCCTGACGGGTACACGGGAACACGATCGCTGTTGTAGCGCGGCGAGTTTGCGGCAGACGCGAAGCCACTCACGTCTATCGAAGGGGCTTCGACAGTAGTATTTGGACCAGGCGAAGCAGGCGTAACCGGAGTTTGGTTCTCGGGTTGAAAACGAAAGATCCAGATCTTGTTTTCGAAGCCGCCCGAAACGTACAGCGAATGAGAACCATCGTCTTGCGGCTGTGGCGAGAAGACGACGCCGACGTTCACACTCTGAGGCGACGGAAAGTAAACATTCTGCACCACCACCGCGGGCTTCGCGTTCAAATCGATTACTGAAAGCGACTGCTGTCCGCGATTCGCTGCCGCATTGAACTGAATCCCGTAGCCGCTGTTCACTGAAACCAGGAAACGACCCTCGCCGTTTGGTCCCAAGTTGTCAGGACTGCGAACCATGTCGACCGGCAACGCGCCGACCGCGGCCTGTCGCGTCGTCAAGTCGCGCACGAGCGAACCGGCAGGTGTGATTGGTCGTCCCTCGCTCGCCGCACCGTCAGAATCAGCGGACGACGAAACCAACAAGAGACTGGCCGCAAGAGAAAAAGTGAGCAGTATGTAAATACCAAGTCTGGGGTTCATTGGCTTGCGCAGTTTAGCACCGGTGAATCCGCAGATTACACAGATTTTGTCTGCCTAATCTGTGGCTCTAGATACGAAAAAATAAATTGAGGGACGAACGGATCGATGGAAACAACCGCCAACTTGCCGACCGCTACTAAGCAGCAACGCCGTGTATAATGGCGTTCACCTAAAAATGAGCCAACTCGTACGGTTTCTGTTCGGACATGAGCAGGCCGTTTTTACTAACGGCCGCTTCGGTTTTGATGTGCGTCCGAGCGCCGTGCTCCTCGTGCTCATTCTTCTGCTCGCCGGTATTTTTGTTTATTTCATCTACCTGCGTCCGCGCGTTCGTCTGTCAAAAGGAACGACCGTCACCCTCATCGCGCTGCGCGCCACACTCTTACTCCTGATCGTTACATTGCTATTACGCCCGGTCGTTGTCGTGTCGTCAGTGATTCCACGCAGCAGTTACGTCGCGATGGTGATCGACGACTCGGTCAGCATGAAACTCCGCGACGTGCCCGGCGGCGCGACGCGCCTCGACAGCGTCAAGCAAGCATTACTTAACGCAACTCCCGGCAAAGAGTCGTTTCTCGATCGACTCGAAAAGAAGTTCAAGACAAATCTCTACGGCTTCTCCGGCGGACTCGCGCGACTCAAAGACGGCAACGATTTGTATGCTGAGGGACGCACAAGCGATATCGCGGGCGCATTAGACGAGACGATAAAACGTTCTTCGGGTATGCCGCTTTCGGCTGTGGTCCTGGCAACTGATGGTGCGTCGAACGTGCCGCGCGATCTCGCGGCGGTGTTGCGCGAGTTGCGCGCGCGCGATATTCCGGTGTTCACGGTCGGAGTCGGCAATACGTCGCGACCGATGGATGCTGAGTTAACGCGCGTGAACATGCCACGACGTGTGCTCGTCGGTTCGCGTTTGAACATCGAGACGATTGTCGGACTGAGTGGTTACAACGCGACAAAGGTGCTGCTGAGCGTGAAGGAGGATGGCCGCACGGTGAAAACTGAAGAGTTCAACCTGCGCGGCAACGACACACAGGCCGTTAATCTCGAGATCACGCCTGCAACGCCCGGCATTCATCGTTACACGGTCGAAATCACACCGCTCGACGGCGAGTTGACAGTCGACAACAATAAGCAGGACTCGCTTGTTGAAGTGATCGAAGGACCATTACGGATTTTGCACGTCGAAGGTGAACCGCGTTGGGAGTTGGGCAAGATACGCGAGTCGATCCAACCGACGGAGAAGAATGTCACGGTCGTATCGCTGCAGCGCACGGGCGAGAACAAGTTTTACCGGCAGGGCATCGGCAATCAGGTTGAACTCGCCAGCGGATTTCCGAAATCGGAAGAAGAGCTGTTTTCATATGACGGTCTGATCATCGGCAGCGTCGAGGCTGCGTTCTTCACCGCCGACGAACTGCGAAACATCGAAGCGTTCGTGGCGCGACGCGGCGGTGGCTTGCTCGCACTCGGCGGCCGGCTCGCTTTCGATGGCGGGAAGTTCAAAGGTACGACGATCGAAGAGTTGTTGCCGGTGACGCTCACGGGTGGTCCGGTTGACGATGCGAACTCGTTCGCGCCCGTTTACAAACCAGTGTTGACTGGTGCGGGGCAGTCGCATCCGATCACGCGCTTGAACGAAGATCGCGCGGCGAATCAGAAAATCTGGAACGATTTGCCGCCGATTTCGATTTCCGAAGTGTTGCCGAACGTGAAGCCTGGTGCCTCGGTCTTGCTCGAAGCGCGACGCACCGAGGGGTCGGCCCAGGTCGCTCCTTTATTAGTGCAGCAGCGGTACGGGCGCGGACAGACGCTCGCGCTGACGGCGGCGGACACGTGGCGTTGGAAAATGAGAATGGATTCAAAGAGCAACGCGCACGAAACATTCTGGCGACAGATGCTGCGTTATCTTGTGAGCGGGACCCCGCGGCAGATCGAGATCGGAACCGAAAAGGAAGTTTACGCACTCGACGATAACGTAAATATCGTCGCGGATATTCGTGACAAAAAGTTCAACCCGGTCGCTGATGCGCATGCGACGGCGCGCGTGACGAAGCCGTCGGGCGCCGTGGTCGATGTGCCGCTGAAGTTTACGACGTTGAATTCGATTAATACCTACGCGGGTGACTTCAAGGCGGATGAGTTGGGCCAACATAAGATCGAGCTTGTTGGGACGAGCGGCAGTCTCGGCACGTTGAGCGGACAATCAAACATGCTCGTGAGTGATTTGAATCGTGAGTACTACAGTGCCGCGCAGAATAGTGACCTGCTGAAGCGCATTTCGGCCGAGACTGGTGGGAAGTACTACACACCCGCGGAAGCGCAGTCGCTTTTGGATGATCTGATTTATCGTCAGACACCCTATTCGGAGCGTGTCACGAAGGATCTCTGGGACATGCCGGTGAACTTTTTCCTGATCATTGGATTGTTGAGCGCTGAATGGTTCCTGCGGAAACGTGAGGGATTAGCTTAATGAAACGAGTTTCGATCTCAGTATTCATTTGTGCTTTTTGTGCCTTTTTGTGTACTGCTTTTGGGCAGACGAAAAGTGATCCGAATAAGTTTGCAGTGATCGTCAATGGTGCGAGTGGTGAGGAGGTTTATGGGAAGCAGTTTGAAGAGTGGACCGCGCAATTGAGTTCGGTGCTGTCGTCGCGGTTTGGGTTTGATGTGAAACAGCTCACGGTCCTGAAAGCCGCGACAGCCGAGGATGTGAAACGCA
>DATNDM010000683.1:0-7304 GCA_035553235.1 Pyrinomonadaceae bacterium
ACTGGAATGCGCCGATCGTCTGGAGCAGGTATGAGCCGAACACGTATTTTCACGGTGCGCAATACGTGCTGAAGACGACAGACATGGGCCGCACGTGGAAAGAGATCTCGCCTGACCTTACGCGCAACGAAAAAGACAAGCAGGGCAAAGGCGGTGGGCCATACACGAACGAAGCCGTCGGCGCTGAGAATTACGGCACGCTGGCTTACATCGTGGAGTCGCCGCACGAGAAGGGCGTGATCTGGACGGGCAGCGATGATGGCTACGTTTACGTGACGCGCGATGGCGGTGCGAATTGGAAGAACGTCACCCCGAAGGGTCTACAGGAGTGTTTGATCAACGCGATCGAAGTCTCGCCACACGACAACGCGACGGCGTACATCGCAACTACGCGCTACAAGTTCAACGATCACACGCCGGGTCTTTACAAAACGACTGACTACGGCAACACGTGGACCAAGATCACGAACGGCCTGCCTGCAACTGCGTTTACACGCGTCGTGCGTGAAGACGACGTGCGCCGTGATTTGTTGTTTGCGGGCACGGAGCTGGGGCTGTTTATGTCGTGGAACGGCGGTGCCGATTGGTCGCCGTTTCAGTTGAACCTCCCGATCACGCCGATCACCGATCTGCGCATACACAAAGGCAATCTGATCGCGGCTACTTCGGGTCGCGCGTTTTGGATCCTCGATGACTTGAGCGTGCTGCGCCAGTACAAAAAAGACACGCCATCGTTCGCGATCTACAAGCCGGATGGCGCGTATCTCGTGAACGGATCGAGCCAACTAGATCGAACGGACGATGAATTTACGGGCGCGAACACGTACACAGGCGTGAATCCCTCGACCGGTGTCGTGCTTTATTATCAGTTGCCTGAGCTTCAGAAGAACGATGAGATCACGATGGAGATTAAGGACGCGTCGGGCGCCGTTGTTCGTAGTTACTCCTCGAAAGCTGACGAGAAGTTTGTGAAATACGACAGCGGTCCGCGGCCTGATCCGACATTATCGAAAAACAAAGGGCTAAACCGTTTCGTGTGGGACATGCGTTACGAGTCGATGACGGGTGTGCCGGGCGTTCGCATCGAAGGTGGTTTCGCCGCGCACAAAGCGCCGCCGGGACGTTACAGCGTGGTGCTGAAATCGGGTGCGCAGACAGTCGCGACTGATGCTGAGATCCTCGCGAACCCGCTGTATCCGATTGACGCTGCAACTTACACGCAGTATCACCAGACGATGTCTGCGATGGAAACCGAACTCACCGCGATGCATCGCATGGTCAACAGTCTTTACGAGAAGCAGAAGCAGTTGGAATCGCTGCTCGGCTCGCTGCCCGCAGGTGATAAGTACACTGCGATCAAGCGGGATGGTGAGACGCTGTTGAAGAAGATGAAGGCGTGGGACGAAGACATGGTCCAGCGCAAGTCGAAGGCTTACGACGACGTCGAAAACTTTCCGAACAAGTTCACGGCGAATTACTTGTTCCTGATCAATCAAACGGAGAGCGACATGCCGCGCGTAAATCAACCATCGCTGGATCGCATGAAGGAACTGAACGCGCAATGGGCGTCGTTGAAAGCGCGCGGGAACGAGCTGCTCAACCAGGACATCCCCGCATTCAACAAGCGTCTCTGGGATGCCGGCCTCGGCGCGATCTGGAAAGACACTTAATCCGCAGTTACGGGATCAAACAATCCAACAGCGCTACGCTTCATCCATCGCGCAAACTTCCGCTTCAAGTGATGAGGGCCTCGCAATCGCGAGGCCCTCGGTCTATCCAAATGATTGGGAGAGCCGATCGAATCCCTGACCTCATAGCTGCCAGTCGCTGAAATGTTTTCTGCCATAAGCGCATACAACTTTGGTTAAGCAGCTTGCTAGTGTTGGTCCTACTGGAGCGTGCGGTCGCAAGCTCTAACTAGTAGCCCATTCTCAATCGGAACTTAGTCTATTCGTAAGGAGCAAATAGCAATGATCGGAAACAGAGTGAAAAAAATCGTCGGCTTTGTGCTGGTTCTGTCGTTTGCCCTGAGCTCAACCGCCTGTGTAGACCTTTCGGCCATACAGAAGTTCACAGAGAGCGCCAGTGATGTTGGCAAGCGCTTCCCCAATCTGGCCAAAGACCTAAGCGCATCGTGCAAACGGCAGCACGTCTATCAGGCCCTCAGGAAGGCCCAATTCCGGCCCGAACGCTTGGTCAAGATCACGCATCCCGACAAAGGCTCGGAAGACGAGGCAGCACTGAACAGTGCGTGCAAAGGATTCAGTGAACAAGAGCAGCGTTTAATCGAGGCAAATGCAGTTTTGATCGGTTACCTGAAGACAATGGGTGATTTGGCCGCGGACGATCTTACCGCACACGACAAGGAACTCGACGGCTTGGGTAAGAGCTTCACGAACGGCAACATTTTCAACGACCCGGAAGTAACGGCAGTCAAGGGTTTGGTTGGCTTTCTCCTAAAGGCCGCAACGGAAGGATATCGCCGGAAGCAGTTAAAGAAAGCACTCGAAGAGCAGAACGACAATATTCAGCTCGTCACAGCCGGATTAAGGCGCATCGTCGCGGAGCGGTATGTCCAACAACTTGAAAACGAACGCGACCAACTCCGGAGTTACTACGGGTCAAGCATCTCGGACTATAACGTTTACATGGCGAAGGTCGCTCAGAACGCGGGCGCAAAGCCGGGTGATATGGTTCAGGATCCGCTGCCCATTATCCAGGTGAAGCGGCTTTGGGATGACGAAGAGAACACGTTAGCAGCAAGGATCGAGGCCGCCAACGCTTATGCCAAAGCGCTCGACAACATAGCTCAGGGTCATCAGAAACTTTATGACAGCCGCAACGATCTGAGCTCGAAAACGGTTCTAGCCACCGCACTCGCGTACGGCAAGACAATCCAATCCTTAGTAGAAGATTTCCGTAAAGCTTTTTAGTCGAAGGAGCAAAAAGATGCCTACACTATCCAGCGATCAAGCGTTTCAGCTTGCTAAGCAGTTCAGTGACATCGCACGGGAACTCACTGAATACCGCATGTCGAACTTTGCTGAACTCACACCCGATCAGCGCAACCAACTGGAGGGTTTGGAGTTTTCGATACGTAATTTTTCTTCCGACTTCGTCGCCCTCTCAATCAAGCTCGAGCTTGACGATCTTGACAGCGCGCTCAGAGACATAAAAGGCGCAACCGACAAGATGAAGAACGCGATTGGGAACCTCGAAAAAGTCAACAAGATTCTCAAGGTAGCCACGACTGTAGTTACGATCGGCGCCGCTATAGTCTCTGGTAATCCCGCCGCGATCGCCTCTGCAGTAGGGGCAGCATTTGAGGAGGACAAGAACAAGGACGAAGACAAGGAAGAAGAAACGGTTAACGGTTAGAGAGCGATTAACAGGACGAATCCTCATCAAACGGACCGTAGAATGGCTGAGAGCACGTTCTACGGTCGCCGTTTGCCATCATCGCGAACAACCGATTCATATCGATTGACACCCGCCGAAATGTTTTTCCGCTTCCTGCCATTACAGTCAGACACATCAGCGCCCAGGCATTAGCCATTCACTCACTCCTGAAACAGGAGCTGTCAAGGAGCACTATGAGACGTAAAGCACACCACGGTCCGCTTTCGGCCCACGCAATCGCAGGTTCTTATGTCGTATTACTGGGAATGAACATGGAGGAGGCGAGCACAAAAGGAGTGCTCGGCTTTGCCATCGAACGTATCGATCATACGCAGAACGATCGGCGAGATTGGCTCGCGGGCTTCAAGACCTTCCCCGGCCTGAATGTGCCGAAGGGCACGTTAGTCTCAACCCACGAGCACCCGATTCAATCCTTTCAATGGTGCGACTTCACCACGCGCAAGAACCACGAGTACACCTACCGCGTCGTCGCCATGCGCGGCAAACCAGGCGCGCTGACCGACGGAGAGGAAGTCTCCGTGAAAATCAGCATGGAGAACGAGGACGAAGGCACACACGCGATTTATTTCAACCGCGGCGTTGCCGGTTCGCAGGCGTACGCGCGCAAATTCGGCAATCGCCGGCCTGATCAGGTGCCCGATCGCGAGGCTTTTCGGTGGCTATCGCGAGGTCTTTACAAAGCGATGCTCGATTACATTGCACAGGCCGATAGTAAAAAGTTCGGTTTGCGCGCCTGTGTCTACGAATTCAACCAGGGAGGAGTACTTAAAGCGTTTCGCACAGCCGTCGATAAGGGCGCGGACGTCAAAATCATTTTCGACGACCGGCAGGTGGTGAATGAAAACAACCCCGATCACTCGAAGGTGCAACCCTCAATGCAAAATCGCGAGGCGATCGATACGTTCGATCTCGAGCAGGTGGTGATTCCGCGGCAGGCCGATCCAAGCGCTATCTCACACAACAAGTTCATCATCCTGCTCGAAAACGGCAAGCCTGTTCAGGTATGGACCGGCTCCACAAACATGACTGACGGCGGGATCTTTGGTCATTCAAACGTCGGCCACATCATTCGTGATCCTGCAGTTGCCGCAAAGTATCTCGAATACTGGGAGCACCTCCAAAGCGATCCGAAGATGAATCGCAAAGCGACGCTCGACCAGATCAGGCCCTTCAACGACGAACACACACCAGTGCCTGACGAGGAGCCGCCCGCAAAGAAAACAATCGCCATCTTCAGCCCGCGTGGATCGTTAACCGCGCTCGAATGGTATGCAGAGCTGATGGACAAAGCGAAAACCGCGGTGTTCATGACGGCCGCGTTCGGCGTCACCGACGTCTTTGAAGAAGTATTCAAGGAAGACAAGGATTATCTGCGCTATTTGTTGTTGGAAAAGGAAGACAACAACATGGAGGCACTCACGCGCGACCTCGATAACCGCGTCGCAGTTGGCGACGTCCTCGGCAAGACCGCGTTTGAAGATTGGTTGCGCGAACGGTTTCTGGCCGAGCGACTAAGCGGACTAAACAAGAATGTTAAGTTTATCCACACTAAGTACGCGCTCATCGATCCGCTCAGCAACGATCCCATCGTCATCAGCGGCTCTGCAAACTTCAGCGACGCATCCACACGCAGAAACGATGAGAACATGCTGATCATTCGTGGCGATACACGTGTCGCAGACATTTATCTCGGCGAGTTTATGCGGCTCTTCAATCACTTTTACTTCCGCATGGTCGCAGCGAGCGCACATAACAACGGACACGCGCATAACGGCGAGCGGCCCGTGTCGGAACTCGCGCCCGACGATTCATGGCGCAAACCTTACTTCCAAAAAGGAAAAGTCAAAGAGAAGGAGCGGCTGTACTTCGCCTGAAACAGTCAGCAGAAAGAGTCGACCATGCCACAAGACACTCTAACAACCTCGCCGGTAAACCAACGTTACCGAACTTTGCTCGCCGCACGCGACACACCTGCCGGAGATCTTGAAAGCACTGGCGGTGGAGGCGCCGCAGTCGATTTGAGCGATCAGGCGATTGACGAACGCGTGAACGCAACGAAGGGTCAGCTCTACGACATCATCAAGACGCACCTCGGCGACAAAGCCGATCTTTATGAGATCGCAAATAAGATCGTCGCAGACGGCGGCGAGGCCCTGCGCGTGCTCCGAGGTGAAGACGACGAAGGTCTTACTGCACGAGGCGACGTTATCGATAGTCTGGAAGCAATTATCAGGACCGATGGGTCACGTCCTTCCTTCATGATCTGCGATGGTGTCGTAGACCTGACGACCAGTCCCGTAGGCACGTGGGCCGACGACATCAAGTTGAGCATGGATCTGCTGCGAGACGCTTTCAATTGCGTCGGCAGAATCGACGTGCCCGATGCCGACTTCGGGTTCCAGGGAACCGGATTCCTGATTCACGAAAACCTGATCATCACTAACCGTCACGTGTTGCAAGTCATCACTGACTGGCAATCCGACGGCTCGTGGACCATGAAGCCCGGCGTGGCCATCGATTTCGGACATGAATTCAAGGGTCGCGCGTCTTTGAATCGGCGGCTGATAAAGCGAGTGGTGTACGCCGGTCCCGATCCCATCAGAAGTTTTATCGATCACAAGAAGCTCGATCTGGCGTTGTTCGAGCTGGAGCCTGCCGACCTCGCAACACTCCCGCAAACCGTGCTCAGCATTGAAGGCAGCACTGGATGGGCCAAGCCACCGCAGCAGATGTACATTGTCGGTTATCCGGGAAGTCCCGGTCCCGGTGTCGCGCCACCGAACCTGCTGGAGCTCCTTTTCCAATCGACCTTCGGATGCAAACGACTGGCGCCCGGTGTCTTGATGACGCCGGAGGCCAACGTTCACACGTGGACCCTCGCACACGATGCCACGACCCTCGGAGGCAACTCCGGTTCTGTTCTGCTCCTGGTTGATCGAGAAAAGATTGCTGCTGGTCTTCACTACGGCGGGCGTTGGTCGGATCCGCGCGAGAATTGGGGACACATTCTCGGTCTCGTTCTGGACCAGCCTGACAAGAGCGGGAAAACACTACGCCAGTGTCTCAACGATTTTGACGTGCAACCTATCGGCAATGTTAATTGAAGATATAGCTAAATCGATCCGCGGAACCCGCGACGACTTCAGCCTCGCGTTCATGCAAGCTCAAGTTGCGGCGGACATCGTCAATGCCGACCGCAACCGGTTTGAGACGATCGCGCAGTCGCCCGACGATAAGGAGGCTTTCGCCGAAGCACTGCGTTACGCGCAGCAGAAGGGTTGGTTCGATCACCTTATCAACGCGATTGTGGCTAATCGACTCGACGATGGTCACATCGCGACGGATCTCGTCAACTCCGCACCGAGTGCTCCACTGCAAGCCATGCTCAAAGATTTTTCTACCTTTATGCCGGCTCATATGGCGGTGCGAGGTCTGGACCAGGCGGCTCGCTGGACGGGAAAAATTACCATAGCGGACGCCAATGGCAACACGACAAGCAGCGGCACCGGCGTCTTGATCGCCAACAACCGCATGCTGACCGCATGGCATGTGGTGAGAGAGTTGTTTGATCCGGACGCCAATGGAGTGCTGCAACCGCGAGCGGATGGCGGCAATCGAATCGAGGTCATCTTCAGCGATTTGATGACTATGATCGGACGCGAAAATAGCGCGCCTGGAGCGGGCGAACGTCGCGTCAAGGGACATCAAAACTGGTGTGTCTTCTTCAGCAAGTGCCATCAGAGAGAGCTCGAATCGACCTTCCCCGACAATCTCGAAGAACTCAAAGACTATTGGGACTACGCGATTATCAGGCTCGCGGAACCAATCGGCTTCGAACGCGGGTGGGCCAATCCGGACGACAGAGCAGTCGTGCCGCGACCGCA
>DATNDM010000684.1:0-3950 GCA_035553235.1 Pyrinomonadaceae bacterium
TTGTCGATCTTCAACGTGTCGATCGGAAAACGCTTCAAGTAATTCAGCGACGAATAACCCGTGCCAAAGTCGTCAATCGCGACGCTGATGCCCATCAACTTCAACTCGTGCAGCTTCTCAATCGCCTCCTCCGGATCCTTCATGATCGAACTCTCCGTCAACTCAAGCTCGAGCCAGCGCGGATCGAGGTTCGTCTCTTTCAGTATGTGAGCGACATCGGCAATGAACGTCGACTGTTGAAACTGTCGCGCCGAGAAATTTACCGAGACGCGCAGCGGCGTCAGCCCGCGGTCCTGCCATGTTTTGTTTTGTGCACACGCTGCGCGCATCACAAAATCGCCGAGCGCAATAATCAAGCCCGTCTCTTCGGCGATCGTAACGAACTCACTCGGATAAAGCAGACCCAAACTCGGATGCTGCCAGCGCACGAGCGCCTCCATGCCGACAAGCTGAAACCCGCGCACGTCAACCTGCGGCTGATACTGCACGAAAAACTCAGAACGCTCGATGCCCGGCCGGATGTTGCTTTCAAGCACGAGCTGTTTGAGAGCGCGCGTGGTCCCACCCGCCGTGTAGAAATGAAAATTGTTGCCGCCCTGCACCTTCGCACGATCGAGCGCGACACCCGCCGTCTTCAACAGTCCCGCCGTATCACGACCATCCTGCGGATACATGCTGATGCCGATACTGCTCGACACAAAAATTTCCTGATCTTCGAAAATGAACGCCTGATCGAGTGCCTGCTTGATCGCGCGCGCGACATTCGCCGCGTCCTGCGCGCGCGGAATGTGGGTCAGCAAAACGGCGAACTCGTCACCACCAAAACGCGCCACCGTATCGCTCTCGCGCACACAACTCGTCAGCCGTTGGGCCACTGACTGCAACAGCCGATCGCCGGCCGTGTAACCAAGCGAATCGTTGATCGTCTTGAAGCGATCGAGATTGAGCAGCAGCACCGCTTGCATCTGGTCGTTACGACGCGAAAGCGCGATCGCCTGCTTCAGTCGGTCTTTGAAGAGCACCTGGTTAGGCAGGTCAGTCAGTGCGTCGTGATAAGCGAGATGGTTGAGTTTTTCCTGAGTCTGCTTGTTCTGAGAAAGGTCTACGACAAAACACGCGATCTCTTCGTCGTGCAGCGCCGCGCCGAACAGGACTGGCAACGGCGTGCCGTCCTGCTTCAGGAAATTTTTTTCGAAAGGCGCGCACGCGCCGAAGGCCATCAGCTTCTCGAACGCTTCTTCGTCGAGGCGTTGATGTTCGGGCGGAGTCAGTTCGGAGATGCTGCGGGGCAGGTTTTCGGAACTGTAGCCGAGCAGGTTCAGGAAACTATCGTCGGCACTGAGAATATTTCCAGCCAAATCGGTGAATACGATAGCGACGAGATTGGTGGCGACCAGACGTCGCAGAGCTGCATCGACTTTGGATTCCATACAGTGAATTGAGAATTCGCTTGAATTAGGGAGGTGAGTACGGGCAAGCGGGTTGGCCGTCAACCCGAAGTTAGGCTACCACAGATCACGCAGATGCCACAGAAAAATCTGCGACCCTCTGCGTATCTCCGCGACCTCTGCGTTGAAATGGCCCTTTACGCAGAGACCGCAAAGTTACGCAGAGAACCACAGAGATACTACCGCGTGGAGCTCGTCGTGGCTGGTGCGGGGCCCGCGGGCAATTTGTCGTTGATATAGCGCGTGAACAGTCCGTACAGGTGCTTCGACGTGCCCGGCCCTTCCGAGATCGAATGAGATCGATTTGGATACGCAAACATCGAAAACTGCTTGTTCGCCGCGACCAGCGCATTGATCAACGCCTGCGTGCCCTGGTAATGGACGTTGTCGTCGCCCGTTCCGTGCACGACCATCAAATTGCCCTTCAACTGGGCCGCGAACGTGATCGGCGAACTCTGTTTCCACTCCTCCGGATGGTCCTGCGGCAGGCCACAGTAACGTTCCTGGTAAATCGTGTCGTAATAATGAATGTCCGGAACGGGCGCGACGGCCAATCCCGTCGCATACACATCCGGATACCGGAACATCGCATTCAGCGTCGACGAACCGCCGCCACTCCAACCCCAGATACCGATGCGCGCCGGATCGACGAAAGGCCACTTCGCAATCGCACGCGCCGCCGCTGCCTGATCGCCGGAATTTACGATCCCCATCTTGCGATAGATGATCTTGCGCCACGCGCGACCACGCGGCGCCGGAGTGCCGCGGTTGTCGACGCTCATCACGATGTAACCCTGCTGCGCGAGCATTTGGTGCCAGAGACGATTTCGTCCGCCCCACGAATCCAGCACGGTCTGTCCCCACGGCTCGCCGTAAACATAGAACAGCACCGGATAACGCTTCTGCGGATCGAAATCAGGCGGCTTCATCATCCAACCGTCGAGCTGAACGCCGTCGCCGATGTCGACTTTGAAAAACTCCGAAGGCGTTTGTTTCAACTGCGCCACCCGGTCCTGAGTCTGCTTGTTGTCGATCAACGTGCGCGCGACCGTGTGCTGCGGCAACCGCACCACGTCCGTCACCGGCACGTGATTGAACGTTGAATAATCGTGAATCGCAAAATCGCCGCGCGGCGAGATGTTGTAGTCATGCGTGCCCGGCGCATTCGCGGGCGTGAGTCGCTCTTCCTTACCCGTGCCGTCGAGGCGCACTCGATACAGATAGCGCTGCGTTGCGTTTTCCGGCGACGCGATGAAGTACATCCAACCGTTCCCCGCATCAACTCGCGCGACACTGATCACGTCGTAATTGCCGGGCGTGATCGTCTTCATGTCACTGCCGTCGTGCGACACTGAATAAATGTGACGCCAGCCATCACGTTCGCTGGTCCATAGAAAACGTTTGCCGCCGTCGATCCACTCGACGTCGCCGCGGCCGAGTCCGGTTTTGTCCCAGTCGATGTCGCCCCACGCAACGTCAACCCAGGCTTCGTCTTTTTCAACGAGGATGGGACGGACTTTACCGGTGTGCGAATCGCCAAGCATCACCGTGTTTGTGTCCTGACGACGATTGAGTTGTTGAATGATCAACTCATCTGAGTTTGCGGCCCACTCCATGCGCGGCAGATAGTTGTTGCGCGGATCGCCGGGAACTTCGAGCCAGCGTGTTGGACCACCATTCGCATCCACGACGCCCACACGCGCGGCCGAGTTTGTCTCACCGGCTTTCGGATATGGGAACGTCGTGAGTATGGGATAAAGCGCGGCGGTGTTGTTGATGAGCGTCATCTCCTTCACGCCTTCGGAGTTGAGCTGCCAGTAAGCGATCTGTTTGCTGTCAGGACTCCAGCGGAACCCGTCGCGACAAAAGAGTTCTTCTTCGTAGACCCAATCGAAGGTGCCGTTAACGATGTACCGCGAACCGTCGTTGGTGAGTTTCGTAATCTTGCCGTCGCCGAGGTTTTCAACGTAGATATTGTTCTCGCGCACGTAGCCGACGCGCGTGCCGTCAGGCGAGAACTTCGCGAACATCAGGCTCGAAGGCCTGGCGTCCGCGCCGCCGAGTTTTTTGAGCGTGTCGGTTTTAAAATCGAGTACCCAGTAATCGCCGCGCGTGTTGCTGCGCCAGACGCGCTGGGAGTTTGTGAAGATGAGTAGCTTGTCTGGTGTGATGACAAACTCGTCGATACTGAGCGGCTCAGTCGCGCCGGTTGGAATGAGCTTCTCGGCGGAGACTTTCACGGTGCGATCGCCGTTGCTCACGTCGTAACGGACGATATCGAGAAAATTCTTTTTCGACGACGAAGGCTCGAGGGCGAGATAGCCGCTGCCGTCGGCCTGCCACTGCACTGGTCCCAACGGCCTGGTCCGATAAGTGAATATCGAATCGACCGTGAGCAGTGACGGATCAGATTGCTGCGCGTATACGGGGAGTATTAAAAGAAGTAAAACTGGAATGATGTAAAGTCGTCGTCGTCTCATTTGTAACCTCATTCTATGTGCA
>DATNDM010000685.1:0-6677 GCA_035553235.1 Pyrinomonadaceae bacterium
ATCGTTGGGGGATGAGTCCATATTCGAGGCCGCATACTACAAGAATAACTTTAAGTGGTCAATGAGAAAATAATGTAGGAGTAAGAGTTAGGCCACGGATAAAACCGATGAACACGGATCAGACGTGAACAGTGTTTGTCCCTGTAATCCGTGGCTAAAGAGGAGTTCTGCCGGCGAAGCCGGCGTCGACGTCGTGCCACCATTCGAGCTCGTCGCCTTCACCGAGTTGCCAGCAGAGCAACACGACGCGGCCATCACGAAGTGAAGGGAAATCGACGAGACCGCGTTCGTAGTCTTTGAGTTGGACCCCGAGCGCCTCCAATTCCGCGAGTTGCGCAGTCAATTCAGTCAAGACTGCCGCGTACGCGACACCGTCGACGAATCCGCCGCCACCTCGCTCCGCGGCTTCAGACGCTTTTTTCGCGTCTTCGCGATAATGCGAAAGCCGTCGGTGCGCGCGCTGAATCTTCCCAACGATCGTGCGAACGTTGGGAAGTAGCGCGTTGGCTTCCTGCACGGTAAAGATCTTCATTCAGTGGTCGTCGGTGATCCTGATGAACTCCGTCGCAGCTTCAAACTCAGCAGCCTCTTCTTCGATCTCGGCCTCGATCACTACGCGCATTGTGTGGTCGTACCCGTCAGGCGGTTGCGATTTCTGCATCTCCAACTGATCCTGGAGATATTGCGCGGGCATCGGACAGTGCAAATCCCGCTCATCATACCGCGTTCCGTGCGAAATCTCCTTACGAACTTTGTCCGCAATCTCGCCGAGATCGATGAAGTAGTCAGACACGTCGATCAACTTCGGCGCTGTATTCGAGCGAAAACCCGCAATCTCGACGCGACATCCTTTGTATGCGACCGCGTTCACCGCGTACACAAAATCTTCATCGCCTGAGACAAGCACTGCCGTGTCATATCGACCTGCAAGCGACAACATGTCGACGGCAATCTCGACGTCAAGGTTCGCTTTTCTGGTGCCGTCGTAAAAGGTCTTCAACTCTTTTTGAATGACCCGAAAACCATTGCGACGCATCCACAAGAGAAAGCCCTGCTGCCGCTCGGCGCCGATGTCCACCCCCGTGTAGAAGAAGGCCCGCAACAATCGTCCATCGCCCAACAACACACGGAGCAGTTTGTTGTAGTCGATGTCGATGTTGTGGAAACGAGCTGCATGGAAAAGATTATTACCGTCTATGAAAACTGCGACTCTGCCACGATGACCTAACTGCCATGAGATGTTATTTGTAGGATCAAAATTGTGCATAAATGACTCCGAACATACCCCCTGGTTTTTGAATCTAGAATGCTGTTTTGCTGCGCACTGGTCAAGTGAGGAAAGTGTGTTGGACCGTCACTAAGTTGTTGCAATTATTTCATCAGAAATTGCGTCGAGATAGACCTTGCTGACGGGGCCGTTGGTGACGTCGACTTCCCAGGCGAGCCGGATCGTCAGCCCGCTGGGCGGGTCTTTTGAGGGTTGAGCGTAGACTACCAACTGCCGCGCCGTGACTGTAGCGTTTGCAGGCAGCGAAATAGTCTGACCGTTTACGGCCGTTAGCGGCTGTGTCTTGATACGGGTTACAGCCTGTTCAGCCGTGATCTTCGGGTTGAGACTGTTCAGCGTTCCCTGGAGACGATCAGCATTCGGAATGCAGTTGCTCGACAATCCGACGAGCTGCCAGTTACTACGAAACCGGATCACGAGATTGCCGAAGTCACCGCGCAGGGGATAACGAAACGGTTTCTGTTCGTAACGAGCGACCTTGACACCGGATGGCTCGTCAGTTCTTTCCACGAGTGACAATTGATTTGGATCTGCGCCGATCACTGTCTGCCATTCGACGATGAACCGGCGCAGCGATTCGCGAAAGTCGTCTTCCGTTGGATTCGTTGTCGAGCCCAGCTTGGGAAGATAGATTGGGGCAGGGAGACTTGCCGGCAAGTTCTCGAGTGTCGCTGTGTATGGATTCAGGTTCGCTTCAGTCTTGACCGGTAGACCATTTCGTTGCGACAACTGATACCAGGCAACTGATGCTTCTTCGAGTCTCTGACCCGTCTCCGGCAGTGCGATGGGATACTGCGGACGATTAGCGGTTGGACCGTTAGCATCGGTCGGCTGAAATGCGGCACACGCGCCGGCAGTCACAACTGCGACGACCGCGAGTGTCAGTAACAAAATCTTTCCAACAGAAGACATTCTCTTCGCCCGGTATTTTCTCATCGTCGTATAATTAAAACAGTTGGAGGACCTGTTGCCTAAAGATAACGAAAACATTCCCTTCCTTGGACCAGTCGAACCTTCTGAGCCGCTCGGTTTCCCCGCGGAACAAATGGTTCGCTGCGAGGAGTGTTTGAGAATCAATCCTCCTACACGAGTAAGTTGTCTGTATTGTGTCGCTCCGTTGCCAGTGACAGAATCTTCCGCGCGCTTACGCAAGCCGGTCCTGCGGCAGCCTGAGAAACACGAGTCAGGTTACAACAACATTCTCTTGCCGGTGCAAAGCGACGTGACAACTGAGATGATGAGCGAAGCTGCGGCGCTTTTGAAACTCTCCGTGGAGAATGTCGGGCAGTTGGTGTCTCAACACCTGCCGGTCCCAGTGGCGCGCACTGCGAGTCGCGAAGAGGCTGAACTGGTGACGCTGCGGTTGCGCGATCTCGGCTTTACTTGCGTGACTGTCAGCGATGAGGAGCTCGGGCTTGCGTCTTCGGAGAACGTGGTGAAACGCGTCAGAGCGCTCAAGTTTGATGATGAGCGTGTGCTGATTTCTCACTCGGCTACAGCAGAGACGGATGTCTCGTGGTCCGATATCATCTTGATCCTGCCGGCGCGGCTGATCGAGACGCGGGTCGAGATCAAGGAGCGGATGACGCGCAAACCGGAGAAAGAGATTCTCGATACGAGCGAGTTCTTCCGTGATGAAGCAGTGATCGATTTTTACACCTCGGCGGATTCCTTTACGTGGCGTGTGAATGCGACGGGTTTTGATTTCTCGTGTCTCGGAAGTGAGAAGGCACTCGTAGCAAATCTCAACATCAGCAAGTTGCAGCAGTTGCTGGTTGAGAAAGCTGCGAATGCGCGGTTTGATGATTCATACCAGCGTGTGCGCAATGTTTTGGAGCTGGCCTGGGGCACACAACAGGAAACGCAGTCGAGCGGGTGGCGCCGCGAGCGCCCGGGGAAGCTCAGTGTCGGAGTAGCGACGACGAAAAGCAACGAGAGCCAATTCACCCGCTACTCGCGCCTGCGGCACTACCTTCATGTCAATCCTGAAAAATCCTGAATTCCTGTAAAACTTCTCCCATGACGTCCAGATCAAACCAGGATTTAATTTACGGCCCCAACGCAGTCTTCGAAGCACTGCGTGCAGGCAAGCGTCAGATCGAGACGATCACGATACTCGAAAGCGCGCGCCCCGATCGTCTGAAGTCGCTGATCGATCTCGCACGCGAGAAGGGCGTGCCTGTTCATCGTGTGCCTCGTCTCGATCTCGACCGCACACTCGGCGACGTGCGACACCAGGGCGTCATCGCACGCGTAGCGGCTGCACGTTATGCCGATGCAGATGATCTGTTGGACCAACTCGAAGGAAAGGTCGGTAGCGCCGATCCACCACTGGTCATGGCGCTGGACGGCGTCGAAGATCCGCGCAACATGGGATCGATCCTGCGCACAGCGGAGTGCGCGGGTGTTCATGGAGTGTTCATCGCGGAGCGGCGCGCGGTGGGTTTGACGAGCGTCGTCGCGAAGGTCGCCGCGGGCGCGCTCGAGTACGTTCCCGTTGCGCGCGTGACGAACCTCGTGCGATTGATAGACCAGTTGAAAGAACGTAACATCTGGGTAGTTGGAGCCGCGGCGGAAGCGAAACAGTCGTACACGGAATGGGATTGGAAATTGCCGTCCGCAATCGTTCTCGGCAGTGAAGGTCATGGTTTGCACCGGTTGGTCAGAGAACACTGCGACACGATCGTGCGTATTCCCGTGGTCGGAAAATTGGAGTCGTTGAACGTTTCGGTGGCGGCAGGGGTGATGCTTTACGAGGCGAGGCGCCAGCGAACCCTAATCGTGAAAGGCGAAAAGTGATGTTCTGTCCTAAGTGCGCTACACAAAATGTCGAGGGCGCGCATTTTTGTCGCTCGTGTGGCGCGAATATCAGCATGGTGCCACAGGCTCTGTCGGGACAGCTTGCGCAGACGCCGCCAGAGGACGTCAATGCATATGAGCCTCGTCGTCGACGCGGCAAGGAACTATCAATCGACCATTCGTTCAAGAATATCTTCATGGGCATTGGCTTCTTGGTAATCGCGATTGCACTTTCGAGATCTATCGGAGCGGGTTGGTGGTTCTGGATGCTGATACCGGCGTTCTCGCTGATGGGGACGGGTGTTGGCCAGTACGTTCGGTTGAGAGAAAGACAGAAACGTGCGGCTGCATATCTGCCGCCGTTGGTGAATCGATCTTTCGTCGAGCCGCCGCCGCGAGCGCCTGAAGAGTTACGAAATCCCGTCGGCAGTGTCACTGAAGGCACGACGCGACATCTCGGCGTCGAAGCACCCACACGTCACCTGGATCACGAACCGAAGTAAGAAAGAAGTTTTTGCCACGAAGAAGCACAAAAAGCTCAAAGAAGTTTCACTGAGCGTTTTGTGCTTCTTTGTGGCTTAAACTCCCAACGAGTCTGTGAATCATAAACACTCAGCGCGTATCTGTGTGCCGGTATGCGAGAAGGATCTCGATGCGCTGCGGAGCGCGTGTCAGCGAGCGCTCGAGTGGGCTGACCTGATCGAGTTGCGTCTCGATTGTCTCGCAGCCATTCCTGAACAACTTCCCGACGTCGGGCGTCCGGTGATTCTTACTCTTCGTCCCGCGGAGCAAGGTGGGCATCGGAATCTAACGCGCGAGGAGCGACAACGGTTCTGGTCGTCGATCGCTCCGCAAGGCGAGACAGTCTGGTGGGACATCGAAGGCGATTTGGCCCAGGATCTCGCACCTGACTGGTCACGCACCATCGTTTCACATCACGACTTCTCCGGCGTTCCCGACGATCTCGAACAGATCTACGAGCGTCTCGCACGCACACCCGCCGCTGTGCTGAAGATTTCTGTCCAGGCCAATGACATCGTCGATTGCATTCGCATCTTCAACCTGCTCGATCGTGCTCGCAACGACGGCAGAGAACTGATTGCCATCGCGATGGGCAACGCCGGCATCGCCACGCGCATACTTGGTCCATCGCGCGGGTCGTTTCTCACTTACGGTGCACTTGACGATCAGAGCGCGACCGCGCCCGGCCAGGTCAACGCGCGCAAACTGCGCTCGCTTTATCATCTCGACACGATCGACGACGAAACGATGATCTGCGGCCTCGTCGGCCTGCCGGTGATGCATTCGGTGTCACCGCACATTCATAACGCTGCGTTCGTTTCAGAACATGTGAACGGAGTCTATCTTCCGTTTGAGGTTCAAAACGCTGAGCAGTTCTTCAAGCGCATGGTTCATCCACGTACGCGCGAGTTGAACTGGAACCTGCGCGGACTGAGTGTGACTGCTCCTCACAAAGAGGCAGTGATGCATTGTCTCGACTGGATCGACGCGGACGCGAAAGAGATCGGCGCCGTCAACACGGTTGTGATCGAAAACGAGCGGCTGCTGGGTTACAACACCGACGCCGCCGGCTTCATCGAGCCTTTACAAAAGACATTTGGGTCTTTGACTGACGCGAGAGTCGCAATCATCGGAGCAGGCGGGGCCGCGCGCGCCGCGATTTGGGCCCTGAAGCGACAATCGGCAAACGTGACGCTCTTTGCCCGCGATCCGAACAAAGCACGTCCGCTCGCTGACTTGTTCGAGATTCCCTGTACGTCTTTGGCCGACGCCTCATTCGTTGGTTACGACCTCGTCATCAACGCAACGCCGCTCGGCTCAGGAACACAAATCAACGAATCTCCCGCGACGCGAAAACAACTCGCAGGCAGCCGTTGCGTTTACGATCTCATCTACAATCCTGTCGAAACACGACTCCTGCTGGAAGCGAAAGAAGCGGGATGCGAAACGCTCGGCGGCCTCGAAATGCTCATTGCGCAGGCTGAAAAGCAGTTTGAGTTGTGGACAGGTAAAAATTTTAGCGGTGGGTTGTCACAGATGAAGACGGATTTGGTCCGTGTTCTGCGGGAAAATCCGTAGTCTTGAGGCGGCTTTGCATAAAAGTCCCTACGTTTAGGATTTCTCTGTGCAACCTCTGTGTTCTCTGTGTCTCTGTGGTTGTGTTGGCCGGAAATCACCACCGAGAGAACGCGCTTGGATCGGGTCAGTACAGGGAGCGGTAGCGACCTGGTCGAACCATCGTAATCAAGAATCATTAGAAAATCGCATGCTGATCACTGACCAGGTCGCTACCGCTCCCTGTACTGACCCGATCCAACACTGATTTCTGACTTTTGAGACAAAGCTAGAGAACAAGAGGATGCACAGAGAAGAGGCCGTCCGTGACTTTTGTGCAAGCCTCTTGAGGCCCGTCTGCATCAGGATCAGTCCTTCTGGTCACAAAGTTCTCCCGTCCGGTGTTAGTTGGACGTATACGCTCGGGATTGCATTGCCCATGTACCTCCCGAGCCCCGCGCCGCAAACTCAATGAACGAGCCTGTCATGGATGACACAGAATCGATACTGTCCA
>DATNDM010000686.1:0-4154 GCA_035553235.1 Pyrinomonadaceae bacterium
TCGCTCTTCGATCTGAAAACAACGCGGCGCTGAGATGTCTTCGAGATTGATCCCTCCGAACACGGTCGAGATCGCTTTGACGGTGCGCACGATCTCGTCCGGATCTTTCGTGTTAAGACAGATCGGAAACGCATCGACGCCGCCGAATTCCTTGAACAGCATCGCCTTGCCTTCCATCACAGGCATCGCCGCTGCTGGACCAATGTCGCCGAGACCGAGCACCGCTGTTCCGTCAGTGATAATAGCGACCGTGTTTTTCTTGATCGTGAGCGTGAAGACCTTCTCCGGGTCTTTGGCAATCGCTTCGCAGATACGCGCGACGCCGGGCGTGTAGGCCATCGAAAGATCGGCGCGAGTCTTCAACGGAACCTTTGGGACGACTTCGATCTTGCCGCCGAGGTGCATCAGGAAAGTCGGATCCGAGACTTGCAGCAGTTCGACCCCGTCAATTGCTTTGACAGCTTCGACGATCCGTTCGCCGTGTTTGCTCGAAATGGAACTGACGGTGACGTCGCGGACGATGTAGTTGTTGCCGACGGTGACGATGTCGATGGCGCCGATGTCGCCGCCGGCGCGGCCGATGGCGGTGGTCAATTCACCAAGCGATCCGGCACGTGAAGAAAGCCTGACGCGCAAGGTCAAACTGTAACTCGCGCTGGGGGTTGGTTGCATATTCTGTTTATCCCGTTAATCCTGTAATCCTGTCAACAATACCTTTTTGATCTGGCGCGCTAAATCTTTATCAAGATTCGCTAGTTGCAACGATCTCTCCCCCAATATCCGATATAAATTTTTCACCTCCGGATTCCTCAGCGCCGCAAGATGTCGTTTCACAGTTTCCACATCACCCCGCGAAAAGGTTCCGGTCAGCGACTCTTCCGGCGTCTTAGTTTCCAGATTGCGCACCGAACTCGCAATCAGCGGTAACAACACCGCGCGCGCTGTCTTCCGATCGAGCCCGCACTCGCCCAGCATCTCGAGCGCGACATCGAACAGTGCCACGACATTTCCCGACACCATCACCGCTGCTGCGTGATAAAGCGGCTTGTCTTCTGATCTGATCGAAAAACTCTTGCCCTCGAGATCGCGAACGATCTCTTTTCCCACACGCAACGCAGTTTGATCACCCTCGACACTCCAGAACGCTCCTTGCAACGAACTATCCGCTGCACTAACAGACATCAACGGATGAAGGGATCCCGTATGCCAACCCTGCTCACGCAACGGCGCCAGCACCTCACTCGAAAGCGCTCCACTCGTGTGCAACACCGTCCCCTTCTGATCCGCGTTAATCTCGCTCAACTCACGCACTACGAGTGGAATCTGATCATCCGGCGCCGTGATCAGAAACAGATCCGCGCAGATCAGTGATCGCAGTTCTTTTGCAGCCAATACCTGCACATCTGCGTCTAAAAGCCTGGCCGCCTTGCGCGCGTTTTGCACCCGGCGCGCGACCAAAGATCGGATGGCGTAACCCTGCGCGGCGAGCGCAACCGCGAGAGTAGTCCCGAGTCGACCGGTACCGATGATCGAAACGCTCGACTTTCCCTTTCTTTTCGCGGCGGGCATGGGTATATTGAGGGCGTCAAAAGACGCGAAGAATCTAAACTCCTCCTGGCCATAAGTTATGCGCGGCCACACAACCAAGTCGCCGAACCCGAGCATCATAGACTGCGCGTCTGGATTTAGCGAAAGAACGTCAGCGACCCCTGCCCTCAAGGTCATTCGAAATTATTGGAGGTTTTTTGAGATGAATAACTTCTCCCGTGCCACGAGTGCTTTTGTTTTAACGGCGTCTTTACTACTGAGCTCAGTGGCTGCGGTCGCTCAAACTCCGGCCACCAAGCCGGCCGACGACGCTCAAAAAACCACTCAAACCACCACCGCTCAAAAAGCGCCAGCGGACCAAACGACAACCGATCAAAAGCAGGCCGATCAGACAAAGGTTGCGGCGGTTCCGGCTCCGGTCGTTCATTCATCTGGCAAGCCGCTTTCCACTAACGAAGATCCCTCCATGATCGGCAAGCGCAACATCAATACCGGCATCATCGCAAAAATGAGCGGTTCGACCGAGAAGGAAGTTCGGCTCGGACGTGAACTGGCGGCTGAAGTCGACCGGCAGGCGAAATTCGTTGACGACCCGGCCATCACCGAGTATGTGAACCGCGTCGGTCAAAACATCGTGCTGCATTCGGATTCGAAGGTTCCGTTCACGATCAAGGTCATCGATTCTGACGAAGTTAACGCGTTTGCACTTCCCGGCGGCTTCTTCTACGTAAATAAAGGCCTGATTCTCGCGGCTGATAATGAAGCGGAATTGGCGGGCGTGATGGCGCACGAGATTGCGCACGTCGCTGCCCGGCACGCAGTCGAGAATCAAACCAAGGCCAGTTTGCTCGAGTACGGCGCCATCGCGGGTTCGATTTTCCTGGGTGGTATTCCAGGAATGATTTATCAGAACACAGCCGGAATCGGATTGCTCGGCATCTTCATGAAGTTCAGCCGGAGCGCGGAAGAGGAAGCGGACAAGCTCGGCGTGCAGTACATGTACGCCGCTGGTTACGACCCGGGCGCAATGGCGACGATGTTTGAAAAGCTCGAAGCCAAGAACAAGAAGAAGCCCGGATTCGTCGCTCGCGCTTTCGCGACGCACCCGGCCCCGCCGGAGCGCAGAGCCGCGGCCCTGGCGTTGGCAGCGCGTTTTCCGGAGCACGAGGAATATGTCATCAGCAGTTCCGAGTTTCAGCGCGTGAAAGCACGGTTGTTGAGACTTTCAAACGCGCGTGCTTCGACGGCTGGAGCAATCGCAGCAGGTGACGACAGTGGCGCGCCCGGACGGCCGACCTTGAAACGTCGTCAGCCGACACCGGATGACACGGGCACGACACCCGACGGCGATCAGCAGCAACAGCAGAAAGACGCTCCGCCCAAGCTGAAGAAGCCCGATACGGAAACGACAAAAACTCCCGACAAGCCGTAACGGTTTGTGGTAATTTAACTCGTGAGGCCCTTCGGATGCGGAGGGCCTTTTCATGTAGACTGAGCATCCACAGATTACGCCGGCTTAACTAATGGAATCTGCGTGATCTGTGGATGGCTTGCCGGGTTGACAACGTTTTGAACCGTTCGGTATTCTAGCCGTTCGCGTTTTATTCGCTGAAAACAGAGATAGTTAACTATGTCGACTTACTTCCCCAGCGGAAAGGAACTCGCTGGAAGACGAAAATGGTACGTGGTGGATGCGAGCGGTCAAACCGTCGGGCATCTGGCCTCTGAGGTTGCTTCAATTCTGTCTGGCAAGCGTAATCCTGAATGGACACCGTTTATGGACATGGGCGATCACGTCGTTGTGATCAATGCCCGCAAAGCGGTCTTGAAGGGAAACAAGGTTGAGCAGAAAGTCTATCGTCATCACACTCTTTATCCGGGAGGTATGCGAACCGTCACCGCGAAAGAGATGATGGCCAAGCGCCCGGAGCGAGTTATCGAGCTCGCTATCAAGGGCATGCTGCCGAAGACAAAGCTCGGCAGGGCGATGGCGAAGAAGCTCAAGATTTACGCCGATGCCGAGCACCCGCACTCAGCCCAGCGCCCGCAAGCCTACGACTTAACTCACAACACCAACTCATAACAGTTTTAGTAAAAGATAAAGGAAATTACTGTGGCTGAAATTCAGTATTACGGAACGGGGCGACGCAAATCGGCAACGGCCCGAGTTTACCTGCGACCCGGCGCCGGTGAAGTTAAGGTCAACCACAAACCTTTCGATCGCTACTTCCCTAACGAAACGTTGCGGATGATCATTCGTCAGCCGTTACAACTGACTGAAACCACGAACAAGTTTGACCTCGTCATCAACGTCACCGGCGGTGGTCCAGCGGGCCAGGCGGGAGCGATCCGGCACGGCATCACGCGCGCTTTGCTCGAGTTCAATGCCGATCTTCGTCCAGCCCTGAAACATGCGGGCCTGGTGACGCGCGATCCAAGAATCAAGGAGCGCAAGAAGTACGGGCAAAAGGGCGCGCGCAAACGCTTCCAGTTTTCGAAGCGATAACATTTTCAATCCATTGTCGCAGCGACGATTGGTTGCTTAACAAGTCAACGGCTGCGGCGAGTACATTAAACCAATTAACGAGAAGGAGACTTTAGTTTGG
>DATNDM010000687.1:0-5132 GCA_035553235.1 Pyrinomonadaceae bacterium
GCGAGTATCTCGACGAAGCCATCCGAGAATAGCGAGAAGCGGTATGTTTGAGCCACGTGGCGATTGAGCGACGCGGAGTTGTATTGCGTCAGCACGAACGTGCGCAGGATGTCAGAGTTGATGCAGTTTGAGAGTGGGATATCGACGAGGCGATATTTCCCGCCCACCGGCACGGCGGGTTTCGATCGCTGCTGCGTGAGCGGAAAGAGACGATTACCGGCGCCTCCGCCGAGAATGACTGCCAACAGCTTCGGATTTGCCGGCATTGGTGATCACCGTCCTAGTAAGCGGACGCCTTTGCTGATGTGGGGGTTTTGCCGGCTGCTTCCTGTGCGATCTTCACGCCGACACTCGCGCCGATGCGTGTAGCACCGGCTTCAACCATCTTGCGCGCGTCCTCGAGTCCTTTCACGCCGCCCGAAGCTTTCACGCCGAGTTCAGAGCCAACGGTGCGACGCATCAACGCGACGTCGGCCACGGTTGCGCCGCCCTTTGAAAACCCGGTTGAAGTTTTGACGAAGTCCGCTCCCGCTCGCTTTGCTGCCTCGCACGCACGCACTTTTTCGTCATCAGTCAACAAGGCGGTCTCAATGATCACCTTGCAGATCGCGTCGTACTCGTGTGCGACTTCCGTAACGGAACGGATATCGTGTTCGACAAGACAATCGTCGCCGCTCTTCAAAGCACCGACATTGATCACCATGTCCACTTCCCTCGCCCCGTCGAAGATTGTGCGACGCGCTTCGTAAGCTTTTACGTCCGGCAGCGTGGCGCCGAGTGGAAATCCGATCACGGTACAGACGGGAACGCCGCTGCCCTTTAGGTTACAAGCGGCAACGCGCACCCACGTTGGGTTGACGCACACGGACGCGAAGCGATACGCGGCGGCTTCCTGGCAGAGTTTCTTGATGTCGTCGTCGGTGGCTTCAGGTTTGAGCAGCGTGTGATCGATGAGACTGGCCCATTCGCGTGCCGAACCGGTTTGGCCCAGGACGAGGCCGATGCGCGCGGCGCCCGCGTCGACGATGCGATGCATGCGTTCCGGGCAGCGATGGAAACACTCGGACGTGCAGCCGCACATCGCAGCCTGTTCCGCGCTGCCGTCGCCGTTCAAACGCGCGACGATCGCGTCGGTGATCTGGTCAATCAGTGCTTCGTAATCGCCGTTAGTGGAGTAGGCCATCGCGGTCACATTCTAAATCTTTTGTGCTTTTTGTGCCTCTTTGTGGCTATCTTTGATATTGCTTCTGAATTGCATCGATCTTTGCGACGCGCTTCCGGTGTCGCTCTTCCGTGATCTCAGTCGAGAGCCACGTCATCACGATATCGCGCATCTGCTTGCTGTTGATCGTCTTGCTGCCGAGCGTCAACACGTTCGCGTCGTTGTGCTCGCGCGAGTTGCGTGCGACCTCGACCGAGTAACACGCGGCCGCACGTACGCCGGGAACCTTGTTCGCCGCCATCGCACTGCCAACACCCGCCCCATCGATCACGATTCCCAGATCGGAATTTCCATTCGCTACTGCGCGCGCAACCGCGTGCGCGAAGTCAGGATAGTCAACCGCTTCTTCCGAGTACGCGCCGAAGTCCTGCACTTTATGGCCCAACTCAGCCAACAGGGTTTTCAGCTCTTCCTTCATTTTAAACCCACCATGATCGGCGCCGACCGCGATCAGCTTCGACGCCTTCGATCCGCGCCGTGACGCACGTCGCACAATCTCGATCTTCTTTTCATTCACGATATCCTGGGCCAACGGTGTCAGACGCGCATCTTCACCGATTCTTAAAACTTCGCCGGCTTCGAGTCCACGCACGTCGTCCTCAGTGATGACGCTCTTCGCCGATTCATCACGCGTCACCGCCGGCTGCGTGCCGCTTTCCTGAACCTGGTTTACGAAACGGGTTTGAGATTGTGGTTTGTCATCGACGGTTTCCGGTGCGGCTTTCGCCAACACCTCGCGCACGAGGGCACGTACACGATCGCGGGTCTCGTCGTTGTCCATCAGGCGTTCCTCGTATCCAATGTCCGCACGCCCGTGTCAGCGAGTTTGCCGTTGCGGAAGGTGAAGTCTACACGCCCGACATAGATCCCGCTTTTGCCGACCTGAAAGATCGTCGTCTTCGCGCCACATGGCTGTGTCTGCGTCACCGGCTCTTTCATGAACGTATGCGTGTGGCCGCTGGCGATGAAGTCGATGCCGTCGATTTGAGATGCGACGAAGGAATCGCCGCTTTTACCGTCTGCGTAGTAGCCGAGATGCGACATGCAGACGACCAACGCGCAACGCTCTTCTTCGCGCAGGTTCTTCACGACGTCGCGAGCCGCAACGACGGGATCAATATAAGTCACGCCCTTGAAATTGTCGGGCGTTATTAAAGCCACCGGGCTCACACCTAAACCAAATAAACCAACGCGAATTCCGGCAAGCGTTTTGACCACGTAACGTTTGACCCGCTGTTCAAGCACAGTGCCTTTCACGTCGTAGTTTGCGGAGACGATGTCGAAATTCGCGAACTTCAACGCGGCCGCGAGCGCATCGACTCCGTTATCAAACTCGTGATTGCCGAGCGTGCCCACATCGTAACCAATCGCCGACATAGCTTTGTACTCGACTTCGCCTTTGTAGAAGTTGAAGTAAGGCGAGCCCTGGAGCACGTCGCCCGCATCGACGAGCAACGTGTTTGGATTCTCTGTTCTGACGCGCTTCACGAGCGTCGCGCGGCGGGCGACGCCTCCCTTCCCTGCATTCGCATCGTTCGCGGGCAATGGATCGATTTGCGAGTGCGTGTCGTTGGTGTGCAGGATCGTGATAACGGTTTCCGCCGCGCTCGCCTGCAACAGTTCGCGCGGAAAGCCGGCGAGCATCGCGCTGAAAGCTGCGGACGTAGTTAGAAATGTTCGTCGATTCATCATCGCGGCTGTTCTGTCGTCGACTTGGGTCCTGGTCCAACCTGGACAAAACGATTATCTACGGCGGGACGAATAGGGCGGCCCGCGGCTGTTTCCGATTTCACGTAATTCATCACGGCATCACGGAGCGTGATGTTCAGCGGCGTAGACTTCTTCGCTTCCTGGAGAATCGCGTAAGCGCCGCTGTTGAGTCGCAGCAGATAATCGAGCGTGACGATTGTGTATAACTTGTTTGGATCGATTTCCTGCTCGTTTCCGTTCTCGTCGAGGAGCTTGCCGCTGATGAACTCGGGGCGATCGCGGTCATTGTATTTGAACTGAATACGCGCGCCGGACTCGGCATCTTTTGTCGCCACCGCAAGTATCTTTACGAGTTGTTCGCCAGTGACATCGAGCGCGACGAGTGCGTTTTCAAACGGCAACAACTCGAAGATGTCGCTAGCGCGCAATTCACCGGCAGCGATGTTGTTCTTACGCAAGCCACCGGCATTCATGATCGCGAGTACGACCGGTTTTCCGAGTTTCGCCTGCGCCTGCGCGCGCATTCCGTCGCTGACGAAGTTGCCGAGTGTGCCTGCGCCGACGCCGGTCTTGCTGAGTCCGCCTTGGAGCCTTCCGATTACTTTGCTCAGCTCGCTGACTTTTTCTCTGTACGGCGCGATGATTTTCTCGACGTCCGGATCCGGTGGAACGTTCTCGTCAACCGTTAACAGACGCGCGCGCGGTGGACTTACCGTCGGCGTACAAGGCTGGATCGCAGTCGTTTGTCCAAATACGGGAACCGCGAAAACCATCAGGGCAATAGTGCAAACCAGAATTCTCCTCTGCGAAATCTCTGCACCCGCTACGCCTCTGGGGTGAATGAAGCTCACCAACAAGTTCACCGCAGAGGCGCAGAGGGCGCAGAGATTTCGGAGAGAAATATTGTTACTCATTTGACCTGAAGGAAGAGCTTGCATAGTATGTCGCACCACGCGGCAAACAGGCAAACTCTTGCTCTATCAACACCTGCACGAAGAGGAGAAACAAGTTGGCTACTTCATCAGCCCAGTTCGACTCGGAGTTTAGTAATCCAAATCTCGATGTCCTTATCTCGGAAGAAAAGATTGCAGCGCGCATCAAAGAGCTCGGCGCGCAAATCACGCGCGACTATGCCGGTCTCAACCCGCTGCTCATCGGCGTGTTGAAGGGCGCCTGCTTTTTTCTCAGCGACATCCTGCGCGCGATCGACACGCGTTTGAGTATCGAGTTCATGGCGATTTCGAGTTACGGCTCTTCGACGCGTACGTCAGGCGAAGTGCGCATCATGAAAGATCTCGACGTGCCGATCGAAGGCCGCCACATTCTCGTCGTCGAAGACATCGTCGATACTGGTTTGACGCTTTCTTATCTGCTGGCGAATCTCCATGCGCGCGGCGCGGCGAGCGTGAAACTCGCGGCGCTCCTCGACAAACACGAGCGACGCCAGCGCGAAGTGAAAATCGATTATCTGGGTTTTCAGATACCCGATGAGTTTGTGGTTGGTTATGGTTTGGACTTTGCCGAGCGATATCGCAACCTGCCGTTCATAGCAGTGCTCAAGAATCCCGAAGCGTAGGAGATGAACAACGTGAAAAAATTCCTGTTGCTGGCTGTTTCTCTGCTCTTTGCCATCTCGGCACACGCGCAAACAGACTTTTCAAAAGTCGAAATCAAAGCGACGAAGGTTGCGGGGAACGTCTACATGCTCGAAGGCGCCGGCGGAAACATCGGCGTCTCGGTCGGCGACGACGGGCTTTTGATCGTCGACGATCAGTTTGCGCCACTCGCGGACAAGATTCGCGCTGCTTTGAAAGGAATTGCCGATAAGAAACTGCGCTTCATTTTGAACACTCACTGGCACGGAGATCACACGGGCGGCAACGTCGTCTTTGGGCCGGAGGCGACGATCATCGCGCAGGACAATGTACGCAAGCGGCTCGCAACAGAACAGAAGTTGACAGTGTTCAATACCACGTACCCGCCATCGCCTAAAGAGGCGCTACCGGTGATCACGTTCAACGATTCTTTGTCAGTGCACTTCAACGGTGAAGATATTCGCGTGATTCACTTTCCGCATGGTCATACGGATGGCGACAGCGTGATTTTCTTCAGCACGTCGAATGTTGTTCACCTCGGAGATGATTTCTTTGCCGGACGCTTTCCGTTTGTCGATTTGGAGAGTGGTGGATCGGTCGAAGGC
>DATNDM010000688.1:0-3709 GCA_035553235.1 Pyrinomonadaceae bacterium
TTTAAGGACCAGATTAAATACTGACGAATTGGTCCTCCGCGATGACGATACTCCTTGTCTTCGCGTTCAAGCGCTCGCACGATATTGACCGCAGATGTTCCGCTAATCTCTTTTTCATTCAGCCGAAAAATCATTTGATCGCTCTCGATACTCTCACAAACGGTCGCAGCAGTCGCAGTTAACTCTGTACCTCATGCTGTCACTCTTCTGCCAACATGCTTCTGAGCATCCACGCGGCCTTCTCGTGCGCGGCTAACCGTTGCGTAAGCAGATCTTCAGTTGGCGCATCAACAGCCGTACGCGCAACCGCAAGCGCCGAGCGAGCAGTCCTTGCCGCCGTTTCATGATCTCTTAACAACTCCGCGATCATTTCGCCGGCGTTCGTTGCGACCGGCGACTCCTGGAGATATGTAAGCCTGGTGAACTCTCCATATGATCCCGGAGCGATGAAGCCGAGCGAACGCATACGTTCGGCGATTGCATCGACTGCCAACCACAGCTCGTTGTATTGCTCCTCAAACATCTGATGCAACGTATGAAACATTGGACCAGTAACGTTCCAGTGGAAACTGTGCGTTTTCAAATACAAGATGAAAGTGTCTGCCAGTACATTTGACAGCGCGGCGGCAACTCTTTGCCCATCCTTGTCCGTTGCGATGGGCAGGGCGGTTTTCATTTCGATTCCTAAAGCAGTCGACATCTATATTCTCCTCACTTACAAGTTCTAATTGCTCTTAAAACGAGCGAGCATTCACGGTTATCAGAATAGGCAGAAATCAGCCGGCTCGAAACCGTGATATCACGTGCCGATTGCAGGAGTTTTCACGTTATAGATAGCGTTGCCTCAAGAGTCAGAAATCATTGTTGGATCGGGTCAGGACATGGGAGCGGTAGCGACCTGGTCAGTGATCAGCATGCGATATTTCTAATGATCCTTGATTCCTTTAGTTTGACCAGGTTTTTGATTTCTCTGCGCCACCTCTGCGTTCTCTGCGTCTCTGCGGTTAACTAATTCAGCAATAACTCACCGCAGAGACGCAGAGAACGCCGAGGTGGCGCAGAGAAAAGCAATGTCACCGACTTTTTGTGCAAAGCCGGTCGCGTGTAAACACTCGTTCTCAACGCGTGTTATTACCCTCGCCAAACCTCATTGCTCGTTTTAGGTTAAGAACTAAGAGTTGAACGGGCTTGCCCGAAGAGTCCCTATCGAGATCTTCTCTGTGCAACCTCTGTGTTCTCTGTGTCTCTGTGGTTTATGAATTCCGAGCAAAACAAACCACGGAGACACAGAGAACACAGAGGTTGCACAGAGAAATCAGGCCTTTCGGGCAAAGCGAGTTGAAGGGACAAAGGACTATAGTGAAGGGGTAATGAAGTTGCTTAAGAAGTTCTACCAATTATTGGAAAACAGGAGACGACGACGTGAGGTTAGGAAAATCCGTCGCGAGTTTGCCAGGGCCGGTTATCCTCTGGATCGATTTCGAGATTCTCAAATAGAGGCTGCGCTACATCGGAATGCTGACGTTGGGGTGACAGTAAACGCAAAAACAATTTACCGTACCCTGAAGCGGCTTAAGATAACCCGCGGAGAACAAGATCATACGTTGTTGATAAGAGGGGCAACCAAGTGGAAGTCTTGATTGCTTATGACGGCTCGGCAGTTAGTTACACCATGAGGATATTGAACTATGAAATTACTGATCGCGGTTGATTCGGCGATTTCAACCGACGCGCTTGTTGGCGCGGTCGGCGTGCGCCCGTGGCCCGACGGTACGACAGCGCATGTGCTTTCAGTGGTCGCGGATGCCGACGTCCCGGAGGAACTATGGCGCGAAGAGGGCTATGGGAAGCGCGCCGTGCAGCGAGAAATGGAGAGGAGGGGCGAACAAATAACTGCACTCTCAGTGGAGCGGCTCAGAGAAATCGGCATCCCGGCGGACGTGGTGGTAACGAGAGGCGACGCCCGATTTCTCATCCCTTTTTTTGCGCGCAAATGGTCTTCGGACCTGATCTTCATTCGCGCACATGTACGCAAAGACTATGCGCATTGGATGCTGGGCAGCGTTGCCCGAGCGGTCGTCGCGACCGCACCTTGCACGGTTCAGATCGTGCGAGACGCAGGAGAAGTCCACGCCCAAACTCTGGATAGCGGCAGGAGAGTGCTCCTCGCTACCGATGGTTCGAAGACTTCGGCTCAGGCAGCGCGCGCTGTGGCCGCGCGACCATGGCCGGAAGACAGCGAATTCAGAGTCATAAGCGTTGAAGAGCCGTGGACGATCAAATCGTCCAGAGTGAGAGACGAAAGAGAGGCTCAGGAAGCAGTCAGCAGCGCCGAACAGGTGCTGGCCTCCGCAGGATTGAAAGCGACCGGGGCGGTGCTTTCCGGTAATACGAAACAGGCTATTTTAGAGGAGGCGCAAAAATGGGCCGCCGACCTGATCGTTGTCGGCTCACACGGTCGCCGCGGTTTCAGGCGCTTCCTGTTGGGCAGCGTGTCCGAGGCGATTGCTACAAACGCGCATTGCTCCGTTGTCGTCGTGCGCGCGCGGCGCAAGAGTGAAACCTGATCGTTCTCTTACGCCGAGCGTGACAAACTACCACGGGCTGCATGCATCGAGCTGGAGGCCTGGCGCCGTAAACATACCCCGTCATATGTTGGCGCCGTCCCCGCTGACCTCCAGCATTCAAGCTATAACGACTTCAAGTATTCAACCAGGTCTTTCTTCTCCTGTTCTGTCAAACCCAGTCTCTTGAAGCTGTCGTAGTGGTTGACGACATCCAGCAGAGTTGGAAAACGGCCGTCGTGATAAAAGCCACGTTTCATGTGTGAGAACAGTCCGCGCAAAGGTGTCGTGCGATATGAGTTGTCGGGCGCGCGATTCGCGTGAAAGTCATCAACGCCAATCTCTTCAGCCTTGTGCGTATTCCATCCCGGTTCAGTAAACAGCGGTGGTACGTGACACTGTGCACAACTTGCCTTGCCGTTAAAGACTGCTTCTCCACGATTAGCGGCGGCGCGATCAAAACTGCCTTCGGGCGGCTTGGGCGCCGGGATCGCCAATTGATAAAACTGAAGCGCACCCAGTTTTGCAGTCACCATGTCTACGTCGCTACGTTTGTTTCCGAAACCCGCGCGCGCAGCAACCGGATACTTTAGTGGATCATTCAAACGCGCATCGTAGAAAGTTCCCTGCCCTTGCAGCTCGAGGTTCGCGACATATGCGTTCCAATAAGTGACTCCACCCCAACCGCCACCCCATGTGTGCAGGTTCACGCCAGCCTGTCCGAATGCCGGCGGTATGAGTACCGCGGCGGTCTTTCCGTCAGGACGAAACGCCTTGCCATCAAGATTCAACTCCGCGTCAAACTTTCCCGGTCCCCAACTGGCAAGAACAGTTTTGACTGTGGCTTCATCGACTCCCAGCAAGCTGGTAATTGCGCTCAGATCGGGAGCAAGTGAAACAATAGCGCCGACGTTCAGGTCCTGGTTGGACCAACCGTCAAGACGACGTCCAATGCCTGGCGCAAACGCATCGTCAACAGTCGAGTGACAAACGGCGCACGTGAGACCCACTGATTTAAGGCTGCCATTCGGATTGAAGGTTCCTTTCACGCCCAGCACTGAGTCGAGCTTGATAAGCGCAAGCGTAGTGGCCGGATCGTCGAGGTCCACCTTTCCTTGCTGGATCTGCTTGATCAATGTCTGAGG
>DATNDM010000689.1:0-6097 GCA_035553235.1 Pyrinomonadaceae bacterium
TTGTCGATTCAACCCTCTTGAAATAACAGTACGCAATCACCAGCAAGACAACCGATACCGCAGCCGAAATCGAGAGCACCGTGACGTCAGGCGCCGCTCCGTGTAAGACAACGCGCCGCAAACTCTCGATGATGCCAGCCATCGGATTTAGTTGATACACAGACCGCAATCGCATGGGCACGGCGTCCAGCGGGTACAAAATCGGTGACGCAAACATCCAGACTTGAAGAGCAACCGGCACCGCCACACCCACGTCACGAAAGCGAACCTGCACCGCGGATAACACCAACGCTGCCGCGATAATGAACAACGTCAGGATCATCATGATCGGCAAAACGTACACGATGTTGAGCGTGATCGGCACGCGATAATAAATGAGGAGTGCGACCACTACCGTCGACGCGATTAAGAAATCGAATAGCGAGGCGGCGACGTATGTCAGCGGCAGGATCTCGCGCGGAAAATACACCTTGGTAATCAACTGAGCGTGGCTGACGAGTCCATTCGTCGAGGTTGTCAGCGACGTCGATAAATAGTTCCAGGGCAACAAGGCAACATACGCGAACAAAGCATAAGGCAAGCCTTCGCTCGGCATGCGTACGATCAGTGAAAATATCACCGTCAGGATAACCACCATCGCGAGCGGCTGAATGATGGCCCACGAGACCCCGAGCAGCGACTGTTTGTACCTGACCTTGATGCGGTGCACACTCAACGTGTAAAGCAGGTCGCGATATCTAACGAGTTTGTGCAGATCGTTAACGAGATTCGTAAGCGAGAATTTGGGAGGGCGGATGACCAACCTTCGCCCACGGCTCGCACCTCGCGAAGGCACATTCTGCAAAGTGGTGTCTGCTGACATTATGAATCGGTTACGATGCCGGTTTTGAAGTTCCTGCCTCAATGTCGGCGAGAATTTTAGCAAGCCGAGAAGCCAAGACCTTCACGTGAGGTTCCCGCATCAGTGTTTGGTGTTCTCCCGGTACAACCTCAACATCAACGCCGCGCGTAGAGCGCGACTCCCAACCGAGATTGTGACTTCGGATGCGCGTTGCCGGTTGATTAGGCACGCGAAACACTGTGATACGTCCGTCGTAGGTACGCGGCACGAACGAGGAGTCGGGCCAGTAAACGGCTGTTACGGGAGGCAAACTCGTTCCATGACCTTCACGAAGGCGGAACCGAATCGCGGCGTTATCGATCGACCGACTTATTTTATTCTTGACGAAATCAACCTTGTGGCGCGCACCGAGTTTCAGAAACCATTTCAGCCGGTTGAAGTAATAGTCGACGTAGAACAAGTACGAATACGTATTCTCCATCACCCAGGTATCCAAAATCGCCAACAACGAAACCTCCTCTCCTTGTGCTTTAAGCTGCGTCGCCATCTCGAAAGCGATGTGCGCGCCGCGGCACATGCCGCCAGGCAGGTATGGCCCATGCGGCTGAACTTCCCGCATCGCCCTGACATATTCGTTGGCCAGCTCCTCGACGACGGCCTGGCTAAACTCGAGCAAAGGCCGGCCATGCTCGTCCGTCGTTGTCTTCAGATACTTGTGCGACTGCAAACCGTAGAGCGGCTGATCGTCGCCGAGATGATCGCCCAATCTGATGTAGCCGAGTGCATTCGTGTCCGGAGCCGCAACAAAGAATACCGGCCGTCGCGTGCCGAGCGGCTGAATCTTCATTACGGTCGGCCAAACAAACGACTCACCGACGGCACTCTTCTCAACGACTTTAGCAAAGTCTGCGATCGTGGGTGATTCGAATAAAGCGCGCAACGGCAGTTGGACATTCAACATCGAGCACACGCGCGACATCACACGCGTGGCCGTCAGCGAGTTGCCGCCGACTTCGAAGAAGTTGTCGAACACGCAGATCCGTTCGAGATGCAGCGCGCGCGTCCAGATTTCAGTGAGCACTCTTTCAGTGGCGGTACGTGGGCCAACATACTTGCCGCTTTGCGACAGCGTTGCGCGGTCAAGCGCCGGTAAAGCGCGCCGATCGATCTTGCCGTTGTCGGTCAAAGGCAGCGCGTCGATAAAGGCGAACGCTGCCGGCATCATGTACTCGGGTACTTTCGTACGCAGGAAAGCCCGCAAGTCGGACGCTTCGAGCTTTTGATCTTTCGCGACTACAACGTAAGCAGCGAGAAACTTGTCGCCCGCATGATCCGGCAGTGTATTGACCGCACATCCCGCTACGCTCGGATGCCGGGCCAACACGTGTTCCACCTCTCCGGGCTCGATGCGAAAACCGCGGATCTTAACCTGCTGGTCAACCCGGTGAATGAATTCGAGTTCCCCGCCCGGTAGATATCGAACAACATCGCCGGTTCGATAAAGCCGCGCACCGGGCTCGGAACTGAATACATTCGGAATGAATCTCTCAGCCGTTTGACCGGGCCGGTTCAGATAGCCGCGCGCGAGACCGTCACCACCGACATACAGTTCACCCGGAACGCCGATTGGCACTGGCTGGTAGTTCTCATCGAGCACATAAACCTGCGTATTAGCGAGTGGCCGGCCAATCGGGATCGAGCGATTGGTGCTCGATTTGATCAGATGACAGCACGTAAACGTCGTGTTCTCGGTTGGTCCATAACCGTTGATCAGGCTGTTTCCGTTCATGAACCGCAGGGCCTTCTCCACGTGCGGTACGGAAAGCACATCACCGCCGGCCAGTACTTGTCGAACTCTGGCCAAACTCTGTGGATGTTCGTCGACCAACTGGTGAAACAATCCGGCCGTTAACCATAACGTGCTGACTCTGTTCTCTTCGATCGTGCGACTGAGCTCTTCGAGCGTCGGTGCAAACGGCGGGAAAACGACCAGTCGTCCACCGTTCAGGAGCGGCCCCCAAACTTCCAGCGTCGAAGCATCGAAAGTCAGCGGTGCAAACTGCAGAAAGACTTCATCGGCGTTCAGCGAAGCGTAATTGTTTTCTTTTACGAGTCGCACTACGTTTCGATGCGTCACCGCGACGCCTTTCGGATATCCAGTCGAACCCGACGTGTACATGACATAGGCCAGGTTCTCCAGTGTCGTCCTGCAGGGCGGATTGTCACGCGGTTCACCAGCAATCGCGTCACTGGCAGCGTCGAGACAGACGATCTTTGTGGCGGTGTGCGAGAAGTGCGATTCGAATTTCGTATGCGTCAATAACAACAGCGGCTGAGCGTCGTCCAACATGTAGGCTAGTCGCTCGGCCGGATAATTCGCGTCCAGCGGCAAGTAAGCTCCGCCCGCCTTGAGTATTCCCAACAGGGCAACCACCAACTCCGTCGAGCGCTCGAGACAAATGCCGACTCGCGTCTCTGGTCCAACGCCGTGCGCTTGCAGGTAGTGTGCTAACCGGTTCGCGCGGTCGTTCAGTTCCGCGTAAGTCAATTCTTCTTCGCCACACCGAATCGCAATCGCTGATCCCTGCTGATCGGCCTGCGTCTCAAACAAATGTTGTATGCATTGTTGCGGGTAAGACGTGCTGGTTTCGTTCCACTTTGCGATCTGCGTTCGTTCGGCGCTGGTCAGCAGCGAGATTTCCGATAATCGGCGATCGGGTTCCGCCGACGCCGCCTCCAGCAGTTGCTTGTAATGGCCCATCAGCCGCTGAATCGCTTCTGCTTCGAACAGGTCGGTCGCGTACACGAACGTGCAGACCAGTTCCGACGCCACTTCCGCCACGTGAACTTCGAGGTCCACGCGCGTCGTCTTGCTCCCTTCGCCCCACGGCTCCCACCACAAACCGCTCAACTTCGTCTCGCTCCGCGGCGCGTTCTGCATCGCGAAGATCACATCGAAGAGTGGATTGCGATTGAGCGTGCGTCCCGGCCGCAACTCGTCAACGAGCTTCTCAAACGGCAACTCCTGATGCGCATATCCGGCCAGCGCAACTTCGCGCACTCGTTGCAGTAACTCGGCAAACCTCGGATCACCGCTCAGGTCCGTGCGCAGGACCAGCGTGTTTACAAAAACTCCGATCAGCGCCTCCAACTCCGGGCGATTCCGATTCGCTACGGGCGTGCCCACGCAAATGTCCGACTGTCCAGTGTAGCGACTCAGCAGTGCCTGGAACGCAGCGAACATCACCATGAACAGCGTTGCGCCTTCGGCACGAGCCAAACCATGCAAGCGGCTGCTCAGCTCCGGCGATAATCGCAACGACTGTCTCTCACCATGAAAACTCGGCGATGACGGTCGCGGCCTGGCGATCGCCAACTCCGCTGGAGTGGCTCCAGCCAGTTGCTCTTTCCAGTAATTGAGCTGCTTCTCGGGTTGCGCGGTGCCGAACCAGTCGCGCTGCCACACCGAGAAATCGGCGTACTGCAATTCGAGTTTCGGCAACGGTGAATGGCGTTCTCCGCGGTTATACGCTTCATACAATCGATGCAACTCTTCGAACAACACACCCAACGACCAACCGTCACTCACAATGTGGTGCATGGTCAGGACGAGGATGTGATCCCTCTCATCGAGTCGAAGCAACTGCGCACGCAGTCCCCATTCCTGCGCCAACACAAACGGGCGCTGCGCGTCTGCGCTTGCGATTCGCTGAGCTTCCAGTTCCTTATCGTTTGTACTGCTCAGATCGACGAGCTTCAGCTTCCATTCGCCCGCATCGTCAATCACCTGTTGCGGCACGCCACCAACATCTTCAAACCTCGTTCGCAGTGACTCGTGTCGCTTCACGATTTCGGCCAACGCCTGCTCGAGGGCTTTCGCATTCAGTGGGCCACTCAGGCGGCGCACCACGTGCATGTTGTAAGCAGGGCTATCCGGCTCGAGTTTGCTCAAGAACCAGAGCCGCTCCTGCGCGAATGACAGTGGGACCGGAGAATGATGAGGCCGTTTAGGAATTGAGGGCCGAACCGCAGCGTTCGCGGCGTTCTGTTTGAGCTTAAGCTCCAGCAGCGCGCGTTTTGCGGGCGACAGGCCAGCGATGTGCTGGTCGAGTAGTTCAGTTTCTGGGGCTTTCGCAGTCATGGGGGCCAGAGGACCTTAGATCAACCTTGTTCGATTTCTCGTAATAACTATACTCAAGTTTTCCCGTTTTGCCAGCATTTACTGTGGGCCACCCGAGCATACATTTACAATAATAAAGGCGAAATTCCGGCATAATTCCGTTTTCGCGCGTCAGTCAGGCGGGTCAGGGCCAGAGAGATCGCGGTGCGTGCTCCACATCTCCGCATCCAGTAGTTGCTGCGCTTCCTCATCCGACATTTCCGATAGTTCGCCAAGTAGTTGAAGCGCTTCACCTTGCCGGGCCAGTGCCTGATGTTGAGCGGCCGCGACCGCAAAGCCCGCGACCGTAGGATGCTCGAACATCGCTCGCAGCGGCATCTCTAGTTTTAATGACTCGTTAACTCGACTTATTACACGCGTCGCGAATAAGGAGTGACCGCCGAGCGCGAAGAAGTTGTCGTAAACTCCTACTCCTCTTACCTTCAACACCTGCTCCCAAATTCCCGCAACTTCCTGCTCGATTGGGGTACGAGGTGCGACGAAGTTCTCCGCCAACGCCGGCCGGTCATCATTTGGTTGCGGCAGCCGCCGTCGATCAACTTTCCCGCTCGCTGAAAGCGGCAGTTCATCAAGTACGACAAACGCCGACGGGATCATGTAGTCAGGCAGGCTCTGCTGCAATTGCGCGCGCACCTCGTCGATCGTGACTGTCTGCTGTGGATGGACCACGAGGTAAGCGACGAGACGCTGCTCGCCTGAGTCTTCTCTGACGACGACGACCGTGTCGCGAATCGCGGGATTTTGGCGCAGTGCTGATTCAATCTCGCCGGTCTCAACGCGGAAGCCGCGAATCTTAACCTGATGGTCCAGTCGGCCTAAAAATTCGAGTTGGCCGTTCGCCTGACGTCGGACGAGGTCGCCAGTTCGATACATGCGCGCGCCAGCTTCACTCGCATACGGATTCGGGACAAAACGTTCCGCGGTCAATCCCGGACGCCCGTGATAGCCACGCGCGAGTCCCGCGCCGCCGATGTACAGTTCGCCCGCCACGCCCAGCGGCACGAGCTGCAATGCTTCGTCCAGCACATACAACTGCGTGTTCGCGATCGGCTCGCCCAACAACACTGGTCCATCCG
>DATNDM010000690.1:0-5208 GCA_035553235.1 Pyrinomonadaceae bacterium
GAAGGCACGCGCTTACTCTGCGACGCTGCCAAAACCGCCGGCGTGAAAACAATCGTGCTCGCGTCAACGAGCGGTACGATCGCCGTCACGAAAGACGGCGAAGTCATTCCCGACGAAACTTACCCCGTCCCGCTCGACCTCATCTCGCGTTGGCCCTACTATGCGAGCAAGGCTTACCAGGAGATGGCCGCGCTCGAGCGATTCCACGGGAAAGGTTTGCGGCTCGTGATCATGAATCCGAGCCTGCTGCTCGGACCGGGTGACGATCGTCTCAGCTCGACCAAAGTCATACTCGATTTCATGGCGCGCAAGATTGGCGCAGTGCCTGCGGGCGGCGTGAGTTTTGTCGACGCGCGTGATGCGGCGCGAACGTTCCGAGTGGCGATGAAAAAGGGACGGCACGGCGAGCGCTATCTGCTCGGTGCGGCAAACTGGACGTTCTCAAAATTCTTCGGACGGCTCGAGCGGCTCACGAAAGTCTCGTCGCCCTGGCTCGCACTCCCGTCGCGACTCGCGATCACGGGCGCAAATCTCGTCGACTCGCTTTTCAAACAGTGGGACATCGCGTCGCCGGTTGAGCCGGGCGCGATCGAGATGGCCCAGTATTTCTGGTATTTGAACTGCGCGAAAGCCAGTCGCGAGCTTGGTTTCAAACCGCGCGATCCGGGCGAGACACTTCACGACACGGTCGCGTACCTCAAGGAAAACTTCCTCGGCAGTAACGCCTTCGGCAAGTAGCGCCACAAAAGGCACAAAAACACAAAAAGAGATCACTTAGGACTTTCAACTCTAAACTTTCTTTTTGTGTTTTTGTGCCTTTTGTGGCTCTCCTTCAGGGAACCGTTTGCGGGCCTCGCGCGTCTTAGCATGCACAGGAGAACTCCAATGCGAAAAACACGGATCCTCTTCCTTCTTCCCTTCGCTACTTGTGTCTTCCTTAACGCTAACGCGCAAGCTCCGACACCGCTGCAAGTCGGCACGCCTATCGAACGCACGCTGGGACCGAGCCAATCTCAAGTTTTCACGATCACGCTTGAAGAGAATACTTTTGTTCAACTCGTCGTCGAGCAACGCGGCATCGATGTGGTTGTCCGAGTAACTTCTCCCGCGGCGAAGAGTATCGGCGAATACGATTCACCAAACGGAAATGAGGGTCCGGAGCATGTTTCTTTTGTCGGCACTGCCGCCGGTGCTTATCGCATCAACGTAAGCCCGCTTTACTCGGAGGGTGCACCGGGCCACTTCGAAATCAAGGTACTCGAAGTGCGCCCGGCAAACGAGCAGGAGATCAAGGCCAGCAAGAACCAGGAAGCGGCGAAGGCAAAAGCGATCGCAATGCTGGTTGAGATGGATGGGCTGATTGCGCAAATCAAATCGCCGCTCACGCGGATCAGGGCTCAACTTCAGGCGGCGCAGCTCTTGTGGGACTCTGACGAAAAGCGCGCCTCGAAGTATTTTGCGGATGCCACAACCGGATTCAAAGATTATCTCGCGTCGCTGGATGCAAACGATGAGAATTATCCGCAACAGTATCAGTCCCTCACCGAACTCCGCTACCAGGTAATCCAAATACTCGCCGATCGCGATCCTGACGCAGCCCTGAGTTTTCTCTATTCGAGTAAACCACCGGCGAATCCCAACGAGACAGAGCGATACAACTCGTCGCAGGAAGGCATGATCGAGCTCGCGATTGCCAATCAGATCTCTCGTACCGATCCAAACCGGGCACTACAAATCGCGCGGCAGAGTTTGAAGACGCATTTCTCAACCAATCTGGTGAGCACCGTCGGTGCACTTCGGCTGAAGAACCCCGAATTGGCCACCCAGTTCGCGAGCGAGATCGCAAGCAAGCTGATGAGCGACAAGTTGCTCACGAATCCCGAAGCCGCGTCGGTTGCTATGAACCTGCTGCGCCTCGGACAGCAGCAGAGCAACGGGTCGGTTTTGAGTCCAAACGGACCACGCATCGCGATTTTGCCAGACGAACAATATCGGGAGTTGCTACAGAAAGCTCTTAGTGAAGCATTGGCTTACTCGCATAGGCCTTCGCCCCAATACAACCCGGAGCGCGACGCTGCGATGAACTTGCTGTACGGATTGCAGCAGTTTGGATCGGAGCTGGATACAGTTTCCGGCGGCGCGACGGCAGCAGTAATAAAGAAAATTGCTGAACTGTCCAACCAGGATCCCGCGGCCATGGACCAGTATCAGAAAGTCATCGGCGACAACCCGGCGGACACAGCCCTCGAGACGATTGAAAAAACGCCGGTGGACCAGCGGGAACAGCTTTATATCCAACTCGCCGGCCGCGAGGCGAACAATGGCGATGCGGCACGCGCGCGCCAGATCATTAATCAGCGTGTTACCAATCCGTATCAACGGCGGAACGCGCTCGCAAACATTGACCAGCAGGAGATCAACCGCCTGATGCGAAAGGGTAAGGTGGATGAGGCACTCAGGATCATCGGTGGTGTTCCCACAGCACGACAGCGTGCTGTTTTCATCGCGCAGATCGCGGCTCAAATCGGTCCGGGGCAGAAGCGTGCGAGCGCGATGAATCTTCTCGAACAGGCAAAGAGCCTGCTGGGTCAGTCAGTGCCGGCGCAGGACCAGGTACAATTCCTGGCGTTGGTCGAAATTGCGCGGGCGTTTGGGAAGTACGACGTGAAGCGCTCGTTTGAGATCCTCGATCCTTTGATCGATCAAGTAAATGATTTGTGCACCGCGGCGCGAACTCTGGAGGGGTTTGGGCCCCAGTCTTACGACGCTGATGAAGAATTGAATTTGCAGAACGGTGGCAGTGTGCCGCAGGCGGCGATCCAGGTGGCGAATGCGTTGGGAACGCTGGCGGTCGCGAACTTCGAGCGCGCACGGGCGGCGTCAGACAGGTTTCGGCTGCCTGAGGTGCGACTCAGGGCTTATCTGGAGATCGCGCAGCAAACAATACCGGCCAACGCGGATTCACGCAGATAAACGCGGATTATTCTCCCAGCGCAGCGTACTTGAAAAGTCTGTAACGGTATCGCTGTTGCGCGCGGATGTTCGCGGCGATCACGCCGTGCAGGTTGTCGTCCCACTTCGTGTACTGATCGATGTACTGATCAGATGCCGCTTTATCACCCGCGTACTGCACCGCCAGCGTCTTCTCGAGCATCTTCCCGACCACATCGTGATACTTGTCGTAATGAACGGTCATCAACTTCGTCGCCGGATCGAAACTCAGCAGTCCGTTCTCTAAAAAGAAATTCCACTGCATCAACTGCATCGTGTTGTAAGGCTGATCGCGACGCGGTCGATTGTTCTGCAACACGCGCAGGATGCCGCCCGCATAAACACTTCGCAACTGCGCATCCGTGTAGTAACCCTGCTTGTGCAGCGCTTCCGCCACGAACAGCGACACGAGATCTGCTTTCATCTCTTCCATCGCGTTCGCATTGTCCTGCAACGCTTCGTCCAGCTCGCGACCGTCTTTCGTGCGATCCACGCCGAGATAGTGGCCCACTTCGTGCCACAGCGTGCGGTAGAAATTACCGTCAGGTGTTAGTTCCTTCGCCTGCTGCTCGCCGATTGCCGCCGCGAGTGTGTTCTCGGTGCTTGCGAAGATGTTTGGGTCGCGCATGATGTTGGCGCGCAGCAGGATCGTGCGGCCATAACGACGCGCCAGATAGCTTTCGTTTGGCAGAATCGTCGCGGTGTTGCCGCCACGTGACTGTCCGAAGTCTGCCACGACATCGTAGACACCGACGGGAATGTCTTCGCGAACTTTCTTGTGATTGTTGTAAGGCAGCGAATCTTCGAGGGCCTGCAAACCTTTCATTGCTTGTCGCAGCGCAGTTGTTTCATCCTGGCGTGTTTGGAACAGGCAGAACGCGAAGAAGGTCTTCACGCCGAACAACTCATCGTCGTAAGTCTCGTACGACCCGATCTGTGCGTTGAGATTTTTGAAATGTCCGGTGACCCAACTCGCGTCGCCCGATTCATAGTCATTTGACAACAGATCGCGCGCGCGGTTCCGCAGGTAGCGGGCAAACTCTTCGTCGTCTTTCGCGACCGCATCCGCGGCTTCATTCAACAGGCCGTAGGACTTCATCAACTCATCCGCATAAGCGATCGAGTACGGCACGGCGTACACGTCAGTGTTTCGCGGTCCACCAGACGATAGACGTTGCAGTTCGGCGAGCAGACCGGGATGCAGCGTTTCCAAAGCCGAATACTTTTTGAGCGTGGCGATGTCGGCTTGCAGGTTCTTAGCGTCGAGTGCACGGACGACAGTTCGCAGATCCATCACTTTCTCACCTTTGTCAGGTTGTCCGGTCGACAATCCCAATGCCTGATCGATCTGGTCTTTCGTGATGCCCCACGGATACATGTTCTTACCCGGTTTTGTCGGGTCGACGGGCAGAAATGGTTCGCGTTTGTTTTCGAGGGTCGTGGCGATTGGTCCCTGGAAGAGTCGATACAGCGTCAGCAGGTTCTGCGTCGCTGGCGTCGAGCCGGTGCGCTTGTCGAGTTGTTCGAGTGCGCGATATGACGAGAGCGCTTCCGGGTGTCGCTGTTCCTCGTAAAGTTTTTGGAAAATCTGGCCGGCCTCGATCAGCTTCGCTACGGCTTTCTTCTCGCCATCCGACAGTTTCGAAAGGTCGCCGGACAAACGAATCGTTTGTGTCTTGTCGATGATTGGCTGGCTCTTCTCGAGAGGCCAGTATCCGGCGGGCAGAGTTTGAGTCAGTAATAAGGCAGTCATCAGGATTGTCGTCATTTGCGCATTTTGCCACAGATCAACGCCGCTAAGCATGCACCTCCCTCCGCGGCTGGTGGCCTAATTTGAATTGCTTCTGTGTGCAACCTCAGTGTTCTGTGTGTCTTTGTGGTGAGTGTTTGCCACGGAATACCTTGACCACAGAGACACAGAGGACACACGAGGTTGCACAGAGAAGAAGCTCTTGTTTGGGATGGCGGTGGGGATAGCGCGACTTATGACTATTTGATTTCAACGATGCCGCGTTCCATCAACCTCTTGATCATCTTTAGACAATCAGCCTCGCGGAATGGGCAGATCGAAAGGATCGATTGTATGTCCCACGAACCATTAATTCGCGAAAGCACAAATCCCTCCTGCGGATCGATCTGCTGCGTCGTCAAGTCAGACGGCGAGACCCGCAAGTGCGGCACTGATTTCGGTCCGATCTTGCCACTCTCGTAAACGCG
>DATNDM010000691.1:0-7535 GCA_035553235.1 Pyrinomonadaceae bacterium
TGGTTGACTCCGCATCCTCGCCCGGCGGCGGCGCCATTCCGTTCACTGTCAGGACCTTGTACTCCTCGCCCTGATTCGCGCGATAACCAACAGCAATCGTCAAGTTGTCCTGTGGGATCCAGTTGCCCGTGTTGCCGTAAGCAACAGAGCGCTTGATGATCTGTTTGACGAGAAAGTCGGGCATCGCGTTCGCGGCCGCAAGCGTGACGTTGCGCGTGCGTTCGAGCAGGTCGTGACCTTCGGTTTCGGAAGGGAGTGCGGACGCGGTCGGGTTTACGCGACGGCGCTCTGCTTCTTCGAGCGTGCGTCGCAGCAGCGCGTCGTTACCGCTTTTCGTAGCGACGAGTCCGCGCATGCCGTCGGTCAGTGGAAAACCGATACCGCGGCGGCGGATTTGTTCGATCAGATCGTCACGCGTCTCCGGACTGCGCGGAAGTTGGTAAAGCAGCTTGACGAATTCCTGGTTAGTGAGCGGCTTTTGATCCTGCGCGAACAGTGGAACACACGAACAAAAGAGGATAACTGCTAAAAGGACTTTATTAATGCGGGACATTGAATCTTCATTAATGCGGGACATTGAATCTTCCGATGGATTTTTGCTGCGAGCGGTTGCCTTAACAATCCGCGTTCATCCGCGAAGATCCGCGGCCAAAACTATCTTGAGCAAAGTTGCGCAATAGATTCTCGCAGAACCTCGGCACATCGCTCAAGTTCGTCCACCGGCACGAACTCACCTGTCCGGTGCGCCTCGCGAATGTCGCCGGGGCCGATTACGACGGCTTCGCTGCCGAGTTTCATCATCTGCGCCGCTTCTGTCCCGAATGCCACTGTGCCCGCTTCGTTTCCGGTCGCCTGCTCCAAAAGCCGGACCAGCGGTGAGTCGGGCGACGTCTCAAACCCGGTATCCTGTCTACTCGCGTCAACTTCACATCGAAAATCCGGATCCGCTTTCACCTCTTCTGCAATCGCCGCATTCAGAAGTTCGAGTACGTGTTCTGAAGGCTGTGTCGGTATCGGCCGCCATTCGAGGGTGAAGCGGCACTCACCGGCGAGGACATTCTTCGCCGAGCCGCCGTGAATCAAACCGATGTTCAGCGTCGTGAATGGTGGATCGAACGCGGCGTGCTGGTCCTGTTTGAGTTGACTTGCGATCGACTCGAGTCGATTGATCAATCGCGCGGCACGAAACACGGCTGACGCGCCGAGCGCTGGGTAAGCGCTGTGTGCTTCGCGTCCTTTCACGATCACTTCGGCGAGCGAGTAGCCTTTGCCGGCGCGAATCGGCCTGAGCGAAGTCGGCTCACCGACGATGCTGTAACGAACACGCAGCGGCCTCGCCTGGGCCAACCTCTTCGCGCCGACGAGACCGATTTCTTCATCAGCCGTGAACACGAGTGCGAACGGCTTGTTTGGCTTGATGTTTTCCGTGGCCGTGAGGACTGCGGCAATGAATCCTTTCGTGTCGCACGCGCCGCGCCCGTAAAGTTTGCCGCCGCGCTCGGTGAGATTTGTAGCTTCGGACCAATTCGGATCGTAGGGAACGGTGTCGGTATGGCCCACCAAGGCCAGTTCAACTTCCGGCACGTCCGCACTCAAAGCAACGAGATTGATCTTCTCGATGCCATGATCGTCGACATACGGAAAGCGTCTTGTGATCAAACCCATCGCATCGCAGCGACTTTCCAGATAGCCAACAATCTCCGCATTCGATCGCGACGACACCGAATCAATCCGAACCAGATCCGCGAGTATCTCTTTGATCATCCGTGTAATCCGTGGCTAACAATCTGTTTTCCTGCTACGACTACATCTCGAATCGCCGTCCTCGCCAATGAGAAGACGATGTTCGCCAACAAGTCTTCAGTCGCTGCTCCCGCGATCGACGGATCGTCGAGATCGACGGTGAAGAAATCAGCCGGCGCGCCCGGTTCGAGTTTTCCGCCATTGAAGCCGATACTCTCGGCGCCACGCACAGTCGCACAATCGAATAGCCGCCGCGCGAGGGCAGAGCTGGAATCATCGTTAACCGGAGCGAGCACGTTGCGCGCCGTCTTCTGCAAGCGCAGGTGATACTCGAGTTCACGCGCATCTTCCAGCAAGTCAATCTGGATCTGACTGTCACTTCCGAGCGCGACGCGCACGCCCGCATCGAAATAAGCATCAACCGGCACGACACCGTCGCCGAGATTTCTTTCCGTAGTCGGGCACCCACACACGACCGCGCCCGCGCGCGCCAGCGATGCGATTGCCTTCGGCGTCACATGAATCGCGTGCACCGCGGTGAAACGTTTGCTCAGCAAGCCTTCGGTGTCGAGCAGCGCCACCGGGGAGCGGCCGTACTCTTCAATGCACGCGCTCACTTCGGCCGGTTGCTCGGCGACGTGCATGTGCACTGGGAGTCCACGTTCATTCGCGAACGTGACAATCGTCTTGAGGTAATCGAGCGGCACAGCACGAACACTGTGCGGCGCCACGCCGGCCCAGGCCATGCCGGTTTTCAATTCGGGCGCGTCGAGTAGTTGTTCGAGATGTTTGAGATAAGTATCCGGTGACTGTTCGATAAAACGGATCTGCTGTGGGTTTGGTTCTTTCTCGAAACCTGCACGCGCGTATGCGACGCGCAGTAAGGCGATGCGAATGCCGACGTCGTGAGCAGCGCGAATCACTTCACGCGCGAGCAAATTCGGATCGTCGTAAGTCGAACCATCAGGCGCGTGATGAATGTAGTGAAACTCGCCGACCGCAGTGATGCCCGTCAACGCCATCTCGAGAAACGCGAGGCGTGAGGCGTTGTAAATCTCTTCCGGCCCGAGTCGATTCGCAGCCGCGTACATCTGCTCGCGCCACGTCCAGAAGCTGTCGGTCGTGTGCTGCGACCGATGCTCCGTCCGCCCACGAATGATGCGCTGAAACGCGTGCGAGTGAGCGTTGACGAGACCCGGTAATAGTGCGCGGTTCTTCAAACGAATGCCGTCGTCGCGTTTAGTAATCTCCTGAATCTTGCGATCATCGCAGACCACCGCGAGGTCAGACTCGAAGCGTCCGTTTACATAGATCAAGTCCGGCAGCCAGGTAGTGGTAGACATGATTTACAAGATTTTACAGGATGTTCAGGATCAGCTTGTTAATCCTGAAAAATCTTGTAAATCCTGTCTAAACTTTTACCGCCAGCACCTCGCGGACAGCGGTCCTGTCACCCGTACAACTGATTCGTCTGGGCCCGTCAAGGTATCTCAGCTCAAACCCGAGCCCCTCATACAACTCAATAATCCTCGGCGTCGCCTGATTCGAGATCACCATCGGCCCGGGATGCGCCGCGAGGAACCGCGCGGTGCGCACCTGATCATCCCACGAAAAGCCGCCGGCACTGTACGTCGTGAACTCTACATCATACGGCGGATCCGCATACACGAAATCTCCAGCGCGCAACTTAAGCTTCTCGACGTCAACATTGCTAAATTCCCACTGCCTGAACACGGCCGCATAATTCGCGAAGTCGCGCGCGTAGTTGATCGCCTTGTACGTCCCGAAGGGCACGTTGAAATCGCCGCCTTTGTTGAAACGACAAAGACCATTGAAGCACGTGCGGTTCAGATAGTAGAACAACTGCGCGCCTTCCGCCGTGTGCGCGTGGCCGCGTCGAATCAATCGATTAAAACGATCGCGCTGGCGATAGAAGAGCTCCTCGTCGTTTCGCATCCGCACACGCATTCGCAAACCATTTTGCACGTGACGATAGAAGTTGATGAGGTGCGGGTTGACGTCGTTCAGCAGCGCTTGCTTCGGTTGCAGGCCAAGCACCACCGCGAGCCCGCCGCAAAACGGTTCGACGTAGCGACGTTCAGTGTGCGGTTCCCAAATCGGTTTGAGATGGGAGACGAGCCAACGTTTGCCACCGGCCCACTTCAGCGGCGGCTTATGCATTGCGCGCACCTGAAGTGAGTCGTCGCCAGAGCGAGGTGCTGTAGACTTTCGAGAGTCGCAACGGGCGATAGGCGTAGTAGAGCGAGTGTAGGGAGGCAGGGAGCGCGAGTGATTGCCAGTCCGGTAATGTGGGGACGAAGATCGAACGAAGCGCTGAAATCAAAGCATCGCGTTTGCGGTCCATGATGCGCAGGTTGTAGAGGTTCGTTTCTGTTGACTCCGCTGGTCCAAAAGTGGTGAAGAGTTGGGTGCTGATCTGCGCGGCCATGCGTTGCATCGTTTTGTTCGGATCGACTGAGGTCAGCACGTGATCTGGAATTGCGACGTCGGAGAATTGTTCGACGAGTCGCAAGCCGAGCGCGAGGATGCGCGTTGCGTGTGCGGTCGCGGCGCGATCAATGAGCGTGTCCCAGTCGATCGCAGGCATCGCGCGTAACGACTCCGCGAGGCACGAGATCCACTCCAGTCGCCGCCACAAATGTTTCGCGCCGTGCATCGCCTGATACAGCAGGAGATCCTCCGTGGCGAAGGTCTCGACGGTCATGCCTGCGAGCGAAACTGATTGCAGTCGTGACATCACTTCATCAGCTTTAACTCCGAACACAAAGCTGCGCGGCGCGAGGTCCCAGTGCAGATCGACGACCGTGAGCCACTCGTCGCGCATGAACTGGATCTCGCAGTGGTTGTTCAGGTGTGAGGCGAGCTGTGCGGGTGTGAGTTGCCGCGTCATTTCGTAGCCGAGCGATTCGAGCAGCACGCGTGCTTGTACAAAATCGCTGCGACTGATCAGCAGATCGATATCGCCGGCCTGGCGCAAAGAGATTTCGCCGTAAGCCATCTGGGCGAGCAACGGGCCTTTGAACAGCGCGAGCCGGATGCTGTGTGCTTTGAAGAGTTCGTGTATGCGAAGCTGTTTGCTGACGAGATGCAGGACGTTTTGCGAATTCGCGACTGACTCGCGTTTCAGGCGCGAGCGGACGTGAGCGGGGACGCGATCTGTGAGGCTAGCTAAGTGTTTGTGCAGGAGTGGAAGCAGGCCGTGAGCATAGGCCAGGGCGATAGCGTAGTCCCAGTCGATCGGTTGGCTTACGAGAGCGCGCAACTGATCCGAATCAGTGTCACGACGCGCGATGCAGAGGAGTAAATTGTTAACCACGGATGACACGGATTTTCACACGGATTCGGCGTAGGCCGCCGACATCATTTGGCGTGACCACGACTCGGAGTAAAGGCCATTCTGATTCAGTAAGTTTTGATGACTGCCTGATTCGACGATGCGGCCGCGGTCCATCACGTGTATCACGTCAGCGTGCATTGCTGTCGTGAAGCGGTGCGTGATGATGATCGACGTTCGACCGGACGCGAGTTGCCGAAAACGTTCCAGCCAATCTGCTTCGGCCCATGGATCGAGCGCGCTCGTCGGTTCATCGAGGACAATGATTGGAGCGCGACGCAGAAACGCACGCGCGAGGGCGATGCGCTGCCACTCACCGACGCTGAGCTCCGTTCCACCGACGAACCAGCGGCCGAGCAGCGTCTGTTCCTGCCTGGGCAGACGCGCGACAATCTCCTCCGCGCCCGCGGCGCGCAGTGCGGAGTTGATCTCAGCGTCAGTCGCTACGAGTTTGAGATCGCCGAAGGAAATGTTTTGACGCACGGTCGTGTTGTAGTGAAACGGTTGTTGAAAGAGGACGGTGATTAGTCGACGCAGATCGTCGATCGCGAAGTCTTTCAGGTCGCGGTCGTCGAGCGTGATCGAGCCTGCGCTGGGATCGTAGAAGCGGCACAAGAGTTTTAGCAGAGTGCTTTTTCCCGCACCGTTTGGACCGACGATCGCGACGATCTTTCCGCGCGGGATGATCATCGTGAAGTTGTCGAGTGCCTTAGTCGCAGCATCCGGGTAGGAGAAGGAGACGTCGTTGAATTTGATACCACGTTCAATATCACGCAGACGTGCGTCACCCGTCGAAGCCGTGGGTTGAAGCGCGAGGAACTCGAACAGATTGCCGAGGAAGAGGCTGTTGCCGTAGAGCTGACCCGCGTTTTCGAGCAGCGTGCGCATGAGGCCCTGTCCCTGATTGAACGCCGCGCAAATCATGGCGAGCTCACCGGGCGTGATGACGTTCATCAAAGTTCGCCAAACCATCAACGCGAGCGCAAGGCCCATGATCACGAGCGCGATCAAACTAGCTGCTAATTCCGCGAGGCCCTGTCGCCGCGTCAGTTGCAGGCGTTCGTTGCGCAGTCGCCCGCGCAAACGTTTGTGATTCGATTGAAAATATTTGCCGAGGCCGAAGAGCCTGATCTCCGCGGCGGCTTCGGCGGTCGTCATGATCCAGTCGTAATACCCTGCACGCCGATCGTCAGCAGTCGTGCGTTGCCGCCATTGATACTCGGCCAGTGCGTAATAGACCACCACGAAGAACGCGGGCAGCGTGCTCAGCAGGAGGGCGACCGCCAGACCTGGACCAAGCGGTATCAGGATTGCGCCCATCGCGACGAGCGTGATGCTGTTTTGCAGGAGCGCGCCGAGGTTGCCGAGCAGGGCCACCGGCCGGTAGCGAGCTTCCGCACGTGCGCGATGAAGGTGATCGTAGTAATCAGAGAGTTCGTAAAAGGCGAGATCGACGGCGACTGACTTTTCGTGTATCAGCGCTGTGATGTGATCCTGCAACAACTCGGCTTGCACCGTGCGTACCCAGTTGATTGCGTTGCGCACGACTTCCATCAGCAACAGCACGCCACCGATCAGCAACACTATCAGCATCGTGAACTGCATCTCAGGCCAATCGGCTCTCGCTGCGCGTATGAGAGCATCGACGAAGAGCTTCGTGAGAAAAACGAGCGCGGCGGGCAGTAGTCCTTGAACAATCAGTAGCAGAATCCAGGCGATGGTCCAGGGACGCGCAACTTGCCAGACGAGTGCGAGGGCGCGCGGCAGGTTGGGCAATTGCGCGAGCGCCTTGCGAAGTTTTGAGCCTAAAATTTTGTGGGAGCCTGGCATGTGTTAGCGAGCGATGGCTTTACCTCAAAACTTAATCACGCTCGGCTCGTTTGCTAATTTAGCCACAAAGAAGCACAAAAAGCTCAAAAAATAGCAGAACTCTATTTGAGCCTTTGATTCTTCTCTGTGGCTAAAAGAACTTCTGAGGCAAAGTCTCGAGCGCTTGTGCGTAGTTGCGCCGTCGAAAGCGGCACGCCGTAAAAAGTCGACTGCTTGAAACTGGCTTTTATCCGTTCCTGATCCGTGAAGTCCGTGTCCCAGCGCCAGACGTAGTTGTCTTGCACAAACTTCGCCGCGAGCCGCAGTTCAATACGATCACCTTCAGCAACTTTGACTGGCTCAGAAAACGGAAAGAAGCCCTGGCCGTAGATCATCCTCGGCGCGGCGGGATGATTTGAAAAGGCGACATCAGCGATCAGTTCGGAATCAAACCACACGGCAAACCCGTGCGCCGTCCCGCTTCGCGCAACGCGCCACGAAATCTCAGCGCGAGCATCGGGTCCATCGACTACGTGATAATCAATCGTGTGCCAACACGCAGGCTCGGCCAAAAACTGTTCAGGCTTGATATGCGACTTCCGCCAGGTATTCGTGATGAAGCGGGTCG
>DATNDM010000692.1:0-5568 GCA_035553235.1 Pyrinomonadaceae bacterium
TGCTGCGCCAGACGCGCTCGGAGTTTGTGAAGATGAGTAGCTTCTGCCTGTCTGGTGTGATGACAAACTCTTCGATACTGAGCGGCTCAGTCGCGCCTGTTGGAATGAGCTTCTCGGCGGAAACTTGCACGGTGCGATCGCCGTTGCTCACGTCGTAACGGACGATGTCGAGAAAATTCTTTTTCGACGGTGAAGGCTCGAGCGCGAGATAGCCGCTGCCATCGTCCTGCCACTGCACTGGTCCAAGCGGTCTGGTCCGATACGTGAACAGCGAATCGACGGAGAGCAGTGAGGGATCGGACTGCTGCGCGTAAACGGGCAGTATTAAGAGAAGTAAAACTGGAATGATGTAGAGTCGTCGTCTCATTTGTAACCTCATCTTATCTCGTGAATCATGGGAAATCATGTAAATCCAGGACTGACATGATTCCTTCAGGATTGACAAAAGAATCAATCACCACGTCCAATCAATGCCGCGATAGCCGCCATCATCTCCGTCTGTTCGATCGGTTTCGCCAGGTGCTGCTGGTAACCGGAGCTGAGCGCGCGCTCGCGATCTTTCTTCGAAGCGTAACCCGTCAACGCTATCGCCGGCGTCGCGCCGCCTTTCTCAACCGGCAACGATCTCAACTGCCGGATCAACTCGTAACCGTCCTGATCCGGCATACCAATATCGCTAATCATCACGTCGGGCAAGTCGCTCTCGAACACCTCGAGCGCTTCGGCCGCGGACTTCGTCGACGTCACACGCGCGCCGTATCGCTTCAGCATCGTGCCCAGCAGTTTACGTGAATCGTCGTCATCTTCGACCAGCAACACGTGCACGCCGTCGAGCCTGACCACACCTGAGCGACTGCGACGGCGGTCGAGTTCACGCCGGCGTTCTTCCGCGCGCGCCGGATCTCTGCGCTCCTGCGTCATCGGCAGATCGACTGTGAAGGCCGATCCTTTGCCGAGTCCTTCACTCTCCGCCGTGATCGTGCCGCCGTGCAACTCGACAAGGTGCCGAGCGACCGCTAGTCCCAATCCGAGCCCGCCCTGCTTTCGCGAAATCGAACCTTCCGCCTGGCGAAATCGATCGAACACGTAGGGCAGAAAGTCTGGCGCGATGCCGTCGCCCGTGTCGCTGACCGTCAGACGCGCGGTCGACTCAACACACTTTAAATAGATGTTCACACTGCCGCCGCGTTGCGTGAACTTGATCGCATTCGACAAAAGATTCCAGATCACCTGCCGCAAACGATTTGCGTCGCCCTTGACGAGGCACTCACTGGGCTCGAAGCGCGTTTGCAGCCGAATGCCTTTCACGTCGGCGGTCGGACGCAACGCATCGAGGCCGGCCTCGACAATCGGAGCGAAGTTGAGTGGATGTAGATCGAGACGGAGATTACCAGTGATGATTCGCGAGACGTCGAGCAGATCGTCGATTAGTCGCGCCTGCGAGCGCGCGTTGCGCTCGATTGTTTCGATGGCGCGCGAAGCGTTTGAGCCTTCGACCTCGCCGTTCCGGATCATCGACGCCCAGCCGAGTATCGACGTCAACGGCGTACGCAGTTCGTGCGAGAGTGTGGCGAGAAACTCATCTTTCAGTCGATCAGCTTCTTCGGCGTGCCTGCGCGCGTCTCGCTCGCGCAGCAACGCGGCGGATCGTTCATCCTCGGCGCTCTGTCGCGCTGTTACGTCGAGCACGAGCGACAGAACCGAGATCAGTTTGCCGCGATCGTCGTGCAACACCGAGTTGTACCACTCGCAAAACAGCACGCCGCCGTCGCGCGTGTAGTTGCGATTACGGAGCACGCCGTGCACTTCGACGCCTTCACGTTGCCGGTTCGTGACGAGCGCGACCGCGTCTTCGTCGTCCGCGAAAACGAAACGCCACTCATTGACGTGTTTGCCGATTACTTCTTCCGCCTTCCAACCGAACAGCCGTTCCGCAGACATGGACCAGCGCGAAACGCGAAAGTCGCTGTCCCACTCGACGACTGCCAGCGGCGAGCTCTCCACGTGAAACGCCAATTGTCGATACGCTGTTTGCGCGGCTACTTCAGCTTGCTTGCGCGCGGTGATGTCAGTGACGACGGCGATGCCGCCAGCGATGTTGTTTTGTTCGTCGAGTAGCGGTGAGTAGTGGCTCTCGAAAACGCCCGTTTCCGATGGCCCATAAGGATGGTACTCAGAAACTGTTTCTCTGCCTTCGAGTGCGGCGACGAAACAACTATCGTCATCGTCGCCTTGCAAAAACGGGAAAATATCGCCGACGCGTTTGCCGAGCACTGCTTCGCGACTGAAGCCGGAGATGCGCATCATCGCACGATTCCACGCGATGATGCGGCAGTCGCGATCAAACGCGAACATGCCATCGACGCTCGCGTCGATCATTCGGTTGAGCAGCAGTGTCGAATTCTTTTCCAAAACCTGAGACACGGATTGACACGGATTTCATGCCCGGATTTTTTCAAATCGGTGGACGAAGTCCGTGTAATCTGTGGCTTACTTTCCTGTGAGTAGCATCAATCCGGTCGCGTCGCGCACGAGTATATTTGATCCGAGCAGTACCGGCGTGGCGAACGTCGCCGCTTGAGCCACTTCATAACGACGCTCGACCGTGAACGACGAGGTACCGCGCTTCGCAACGATCAGATCCGCGCCGTTGGTCAGGAAAACGACGTGCTGCGGAGTTAGTAACAACGAAGCGTGTTCGCCTTCCCTGCCCTCGGTGGTCCAGCGCACCGCGCCAGTTTTCGCGTCGAGGGCAAAAAACTGACCCTTCCTTTTTTCCGAAAGACCGTAGACCAGTCCGTCGCCAAACACGGGACTGCTCAGATACATGGCAATGTCCGCGTTTTTCCAAACCTCAGTTGCCTGCCACTTGCCGGCATTTTTCGCAACTGAGTAAGCGTGCGTGCCTTGTCGTGGTCCCGAAACGATCAGGTTCGTTCCGGTCCAGAGTGGTGTGGCGATGTTCTCGTGCCACTCGTCCGGAAACAACGCTGACCACAATTCTTTGCCGGTTTTTCCGTCGAGACCAACGATCGAGCCTTCGGTCATCGTCACGATCTGCTGGCCGCCGTCCATTTCGATCAGGACTGGCGACGCGTAACCTGGTCCAAGTCCTTTCCATTCCCACTCGGTTTTGCCGGTGGCCGGATCGAGTGCGAGAATCTGTCCGCCGTGAATGTCGCTGCCGACCTGGACCACGAGACGTCCATTGACCAACAACGGAGACGCTGAGGTGCCGCAGAATAACTTCGAAGTGTCGATCGACTGTGAGAAGTCTCTGGTCCAAAGTTGTTTGCCGCTGGCGGTGTCCCAGGCGTTGAGAATGCCGGTGACGCCGAGTGTGAATAAACGATTACCAACCACGAGCGGTGTCGCGTTCGGTCCCTTCGCCATGCTGACGGCATACTGATTCTTCTTGAACTCGGCCTGGTACTTCTGTTCCCAAACAACCTTGCCGTCCGCGAGATTGATGCTCGCCACGATCTCCTCCGGATCGCGTCTGCCATGAACAAACGCGCGCCCTCCGGAAACCACCGGCGACGAATAGCCCTCTCCAATCTCGACGCGCCACGCACGCTGCAGCGCCTCCGGCCACGCTTTCGGCGTGTCTTTAGTCGACACCGACCCATCGCGCGCGGGCCCACGCCACTGCGTCCACTCCTGCGCCCTCGCGCCAACCGCCGCCGTCACGAAGACAAAAAGGAAGCTCAAGACTTTTGGTTTGTTCATGGGTTGTACCTCTGTGGTCAGGGACGAAGATCATGCCACAAAAAGGCGCAAAACGCACAAAATATCAGTCACACCACGTCGGCGAAGCTTTTGCGGGTGCGCGCGAACCACCAGAAGCCGAAGAGGAAGATTATGACAGCGAACATGGTGAAGTAGCCGAGGCCGCGCCAGTCGGGGGCCGACCCGTCCAGGAAGATGCGGCGGTAGCTGCGAATCAGGGAGGTGAAGGGGTTCAGGTTGATGAAGGTACGGAAACGTGCGGGCACGATCGACTCGGGATAGATGATCGGCGTCAGGTACATCCAGGCCATCAGCAGGAGCATGATGCCTTGAGTGATGTCGCGCAGGAAGACACCAAGCGAGGCGATGAGCCACGCGGCGCCGAGGGCGAAAAGCAGTTGCGGGATTAGGAGCACTGGGAGCCAGAGGCTGGTCAGTTCGAGGTGCTGTCGAATGATGATCGTGGCGATTAATAAAGCGACGGTGGCGAAGAGTTGGTTGCCGAGCGCCGCGAAGACTTGTGCGGCCGGGAGTGCCTCCAAAGGGAAGACGACTCGTTTGACGAGATTTGCGTGGGCGAGGATCGTGTTTGCCGATTGCTGTACCGACTCCTGAAACATGGACCAGGGAAGCAGTCCGCAGAAGAGATAAATCGCGTAGTCCCAGTGTGAGTCGTTTGCGCCGAAGCGCGCGCCGAAGATGCCCGCGAAGATGAACGTGAAGATGGCAATCATGACGACGGGCGTCAGCACGGCCCACGCGATGCCGAGTGCTGAGCCTTTGTAACGGCCGAGCAGCTCCCGTTTCGAGAAGGAGTAGATCAGCTCCGCGCGTGACGGGAGTTGCCAGAGTGGCTGCCAGATCTGCCGTGCTGTAGACATCAGGATATCTTTCCGAGGCCGCGCCAACTGTTGCTGTTGTGCCAGCTAATCTCGACGTCGCGCGCGTTGATGTCGCGCCACCACGTTTCGAATTCCGCGCGCGAGATGTAAAACGCGGTCGGCGCGACGAGGTGATCGAAGACGATCGTGTGCTGCTCGCGCCAGCCGAAGTTTGAGATCGCGTTCAGGTAGTCGTTGTAAAAAAGATACTTCGCGAGTGACGAGCCGCTGCGGTTCAGTGGCCCATACACGAGCTTCGTCGCGGCGTACACACACGCTGCGGGAAGTTTCGACAATTGCAGCAGCGCGCGCTGGTCCATGCGCGACGTGATCTTCTCGCGCACGGGATTCACGAACCGCGTGATCCACTCGTTGTTCTCCGCGCCGTAAATCCACGCCGAGAGGTGCCCACCGGGCTTCACCTTCGACGCCAACGCGTGAAACCCGGCACGCGGATCCGGCAGGTGATGCAGTACGCCGACCGAAAAAGCATAGTCGAACCTGCGTGCCAGCGGCAGGTGATAAATATCGGCCTGGATGATGTGCGCATTGGGCAGCGAGCGCGTGGCGGCGAAGGCTGTCTCAACCGCGACGCTCAGATCGACACCAATCACGTCGCGTGCGCCCCAGCGTGCGGCGAGTTGTGTGTGCCGGCCTTTGCCGCAACCGCCTTCGAGCACGACTTTGTCGCGAAAAAACTCCGGCGTCACGGGCGCGATCCAACCGAGGAACTGTTCCGCGTAGCGTTCGTCTTCCTGCGTGAAGTGTTGCCACTGCCAACCGAAACCGGCCGCGGTCGCACGCTTGTCGCCAGAGACGTTTTCGAGATTGGCGAAACGCGGAATACCGGCGGTGATGGGGAACGAAGACGAGCAGGACGTGCAACGCAGTTCGCCTTCGACGATCTCACCGTCTTCGGTTTTGGTGACGGAAAGATCGAGCGGTACTTCACACGAGG
>DATNDM010000693.1:0-2798 GCA_035553235.1 Pyrinomonadaceae bacterium
ACATGCCGGCCTGATCGGCTAAGAGTTGACCTTTCTCGCGGTCCATAACTTTGAAAGCGCCGGGCTTTTGTCTGATGTTGTCGATCAGGCGGTTGTACTTCTCGAAGATATCGGCGCGGTCGGTGACTGAAGTGACGCCGAGGACCTCCTTAAACTGGCGCGTCGTGTCGATAGCTTTCTGGTGAACGACGAGGTGGCCCAGCTCGTGCGCGATGACGCCGGCAAGCTCGTCCTCAGTCAGCGCCGCGGCGACGAGTTTTCGTGAGACGAAAATACGTCCGCCGGGGAGCACGAACGCGTTGGCGTCAGGCAGGTCGACGAGGAAGAACTGGAACCGCAGCCGGTTGATTGGCAAGTTCTTCGTGAGACGCTCGCCGATTTTGCTTAGATAATCGGTGACTTCCGGGTCCTCGATGACGTGGTACTGATTCTGAATGCGCTCGGCAACAGCGTCGCCGAGGTAGATTTCCTGTTCGTCGGAAAAGATGTTTGGTTCGGTTGTGGCAGGCAGGGTCAGCGGTTGTGTGCATGGCTGCTGCTGGGCCGAAACGGGGTTGAAAATTGTTAGAACAAGCAGAAGGAAAGCAAAATGGGGGAAGTTTGCAGTTCTCATGGACCTATTTTAGCCACAGATGACACGGATAAGACAGATCTGTTAGAATCGCCGCTCGTTACTTGGTAATTTTCTAACTTTTGATAGGACGCTCCGGAAGACCTTCGCATGAATCGAACTACTACTCGATTCTTTACTTTTTAATTGCCGACCCGCACCAGGCGGGCGCGCGGCGAAGGCGCTCCTATCGAATCCGATCGACTGAAGTAACAATAATTAGGGAATCGTAAATCGTTGGGATCGTCTTCGGGCCTTGGGACTCAGGTCTTTGTTGTAGTCCCCGCACGCGCCTGTTCTCTGGAAATCAGGTCTTTCAAGCGCGTAAGGGGTGAGTTGAATGAGCGAGATCAATGTACAACTGAAAAACGGTGAACCAGTTCCGGTGCCGGATTCGGCAACGGTGGCTGAGGCTCTCAAAAAACTGGACCGCGATCTGGCGAAACAGGCTTTGGCTGCGAAGATCGGCGATCGCGAGGTGGACCTGACGGCGCCACTCGACACCGTTCGTGGCGGCAACGGCGACTCCGTTCAGATCGAACCGATAGTCCCGCAAACGCGTGACGGCCTCGAAGTGCTGCGTCACTCGACGGCCCACCTGCTCGCAGCGGCAGTGCTTGATCTCTTTCCCGGTACCAAACTCGGCATCGGCCCAGCACTGCTCGACGATCCGCGTTACGGCTTCTTCTACGACGTGATCACGCCGCAGCCGCTCACGGAAGCCGATCTGCCCGTCATCGAAAAACGGATGAAGCAGATCGCGAGCAGGAACCTCGGTTATCGACGTGAGGAGATTCCGAAACACGAAGCGCTGCGCGTTTTTGGCGAACGTGACGAGCCGCTGAAGTGTGAACTGATCGACGAGAAGGCGGGCGACTTCGTCAGCGTGTATTACATCGACGGCTCGCCGTTCATCGACTTCTGTCTTGGTCCACACGTCCCGAACACGAACAAGCTGCGCGCATTCAAACTGCTTTCGCTCGCCGGCGCTTACTGGAAAGGCGATGCGTCGTTGCCGCAGATGCAACGGATCTACGGCACGGCTTTCTTTACGCAGGAAGAGCTCGATCAATGGCTCAAGCAACGTGAAGAAGCGGAGAAGCGCGATCATCGTCGTCTGGGTCGTGAGCTCGATCTATTTTCGATTCAGGAAGACTACGGTCAGGGGTTGATCTTCTGGCATCCGAAAGGCGGCGCGATCCGCAAGGAGATGGAAGATTACCTGCGCGAGCAGTTGTTGCTGCGCGGCTACGGCCTCGTCTACACGCCGCACATCGCCAAGCGCGAGCTCTGGTTCACGAGCGGGCACGAGATCAACTACGTCGACGCGATGTTCTCGCCGATGGAGTTCGAGGGCCAGGAGTTTCGCATCAAGCCGATGAACTGCCCGTTTCACATCGGGATCTACAAATCAGCGCAACATTCGTATCGCGATCTGCCGTTACGATACGCCGAGCTGGGCACGTGCTACCGCGCGGAGCTTTCGGGCGCGCTGCACGGTCTGATTCGTGTGCGCGGGTTTACGCAGGATGATGCGCACATCTTCTGTACGCCAGAAACGGTGCGGGGCGAAATAGTCAGTTGTATTGACTTTGCTTTCGATGTCTACAAAGCGTTCGGCTTTAATGATTACAAGGTCGAGCTGTCCGTTCGAGGCGACGACCATAGTGCCTATTTTGGTGCGGATGACGACTGGGAAAAAGCCGAGGCTGCTCTGGTCGATGCCTTGAATAATCGAGAGGTGCCGTACAAGCGAGTTGAAGGTGAAGCGGCGTTTTACGGGCCAAAGATCGACATTCGCGTCGAGGATGCGATTGGTCGTGCGTGGCAGTTGACGACGGTCCAGTTTGACTTCAATTTGCCGGAACGTTTTCAACTCGAATACATCGGCGAAGACAACAAACCGCACCGGCCGATCATGATTCACCGCGCGTTGTTTGGTTCGATGGAACGGTTCTTCGGTGTCTTGATCTAACACTACGCCGGAGCGTTTCTGATGTGGCTGGCGCCGGTGCAGGTTGCGGTGCTGCCGATCACGGATCGAGTCAATGATTACGCGGACGAGTTAGCGCGTGAACTTCGCGCCGAAGGTTTTCGTGTTGAAGCAAACCTGCGAAGCGAAAAAATAGGTGCGAAGATACGTGACGCGCAGTTACAGAAAGTGCCGTTCATGCTCGTGCTCGGCGAT
>DATNDM010000694.1:0-4333 GCA_035553235.1 Pyrinomonadaceae bacterium
TGTCGGTCGCAAATACAAACATGGAGCGTGCGTTGCGACACATCTCCGTCGAGCGCGGGCACGATCCGCGACAATTTGCGCTTTTGCCGTTCGGCGGCGCCGGCGGTTTGCACGCTGTCGAGCTCGCGCGTGCGCTGCGCATTCCGATGATCATCGCGCCGACTGCGCCGGGTGCGCTGTCGGCGGTCGGCGTCCTCGTCGCGGATGTGATCAAGGACCAGAGCCGCACCGTGATGTATAGAGCAACGGAGATCGGGAAGCTTGGAAAAGTGTTTCGGGAGATGGAAAAAGAAGCGACAGCGTTGTTGCGTAGCGAAGGTTTTCCGCGTTCGCGACAACGACACGAGCGATCGCTGGCGATGCGTTATCGCGGCCAATCGTTTGAGTTGGAAGTGAGGAAGACCGGTGGCGATCTCGCGACGGAGTTTCATCGTGTGCATCGCGAGCGGTATGGTTATGCGCAGGAGCAGAGCGACATTGAAATCGTGAGTGCGCGGCTGCGATCGTTCGGTGTGGTTGAGAAGCTGCCGCTAACAAAGATCAAATCAGGGAAGACAAAGCCGCACGATGAAGTGATGGCCCACCTCGGCGGACGCAAGGTTAGCGTTGCGCTGTACAGGCGTGACGATCTCTTTCGGAACGCTAATTTGCAGACGCCCTGCATCGTGACCGAGTACTCAGCTACAACGCTAATTCCTGAGGATTCAGGCGCTCGTGTGGATCAATTCGGCAATCTTTTGATAGCCACAAAAAAGCACAAGAAAAGATAGCCACAAAAAAGCACAAAAGCACAAAAATGACTCTTGCTTTTGAGCGCTTAAAATAATTTATGGATCGGGTTCATGCCAGAGCAGGCGCGTGATTAGTTTGTGTTTCTTCAGATTGAGAATTTGATGTCTTGCTCCGTTCATTCTTTTGTGCTTTTGTGCCTTTTTGTGGCTAAAAATGAGGTTTGACCCTACAACTTTAGAGATCTATCGCGCGCTGTTTACTTCCGTGGCGGAGGAGATGGGTGTCGCGCTGCGTCGCACCGCCTTCTCGCCGAACATCAAAGAGCGCCGTGATTACTCGTGCGCCGTGTTCGATGCGAACGGACGCGTGATTGCGCAGGGCGATCACATGCCCGTGCACCTCGGATCGATGCCGATGGCTGTGGCCGCGGCGCTCGCAGAGATCGATCTCGTCGATGGCGACGTCGTTGCTCTCAACGATCCTTTCGCCGGTGGCACGCACCTGCCGGACGTCACGCTCGTCATGCCCGTGGTTAGTAAACGACGCACGCTTTTCTACGTCGCGAATCGCGCCCATCACGCTGACATCGGCGGCGCGACGCCGGGTTCGATGGGGCTCGCGACCGACATCTACGGCGAAGGCATTCGCATTCCACCGATTCGTCTCGTACGCAAAGGTGTTCTCGACGCCGACACGATGCGTCTGCTACTCGCTAACGTTCGTGGCAACGTCGAGCGTCGCGGCGACTTCGACGCGCAGATCGGTTCGTTGAAGACCGGCGCGGCGCGACTGCTCGAGATAGTCGACCGCCGGGGCGAAGCTGAAGCGACGGAATACGCGTCGCAATTGATCAACTACTCCGCGCGTTTGATGCGACACACGATCGCGTCGATCCCTGACGGATCGTACGAAGCGGAAGACGCGTTGGACGATGATGGTGTCGATGATCGACCTGTGCCGATCAGCGTGCGGATTTCGATCAAAGGGGAGCGTGCGCTGGTTGACTTCACGGGCAGCGCGCCGCAGGTTGCGGGCGCGATCAATGCAGTAGAAGCGATCACGGTTTCGGCAGTGTCGTACGTGTTTCGCTGTTTGATTGGCGGCGAAGTGCCCGCGAGTGCGGGACTGATGGAGCCAATCGAAGTCATCGCGCCGCGTGGCACTGTCGTGAATGCGAATCCACCGGCGTCAGTTGCGGGCGGCAATGTCGAGACGTCGCAACGCATCGTCGATGTGCTGTTCAAGGCATTGGCCCAGGCGCTACCGGATCGAATACCCGCGGCGAGCCAGGGGACGATGAACAACCTGACGATCGGCGGCATCGATACACGCACCGGACTCGAGTTTTCGTACTACGAGACAGTCGCGGGTGGCATGGGCGCGCGGCCCACGGCAGATGGGATGAGCGGTGTGCACACGCACATGACGAACAGTCTCAACACGCCGGCCGAGGCGCTCGAATATGCTTATCCGTTGCGCGTGCGTGAGTATCGATTGCGGAAAGGCTCGGGTGGACGAGGAAAGCAGCGCGGCGGCGACGGTGTGGTGCGTGAGATCGAAACGCTGGTGCCCGCGCGGATGTCGTTGTTGTGCGATCGAAGGAAGCGTGGGCCGTATGGGTTATTCGGTGGAGAGGATGGATCAGTGGGGATCAATGATCTGATATCGAAAAAACGATCCAAACTTCCATCGAAGGGTTCGCACGAACTCAAGGCTGGAGATCGAATTCGGATAGAGACGCCCGGTGGGGGTGGCTTTGGGAACGCGGATTAACGCGGATTGAAAACGCGGATCTGCATAAATGCGCGTTAATCTGCGGCTAAGTAGTTAGTCTTCGATAGATCCCGGGGAGGCGTTCGGGCAGAGAGAGCACATCATCAATGATCGTGTAGCCGACTTCACCGTAGAGATCGCGTAGCTCGGCTTCAGATTCGCGGTCGATGGTGATGCAGAAGGGTGTGATGCCTTCGTTCTTCGCTTGTCGTAATGCCTCACGCGTGTCTTCGCGGGCGTAACGCGCGTCGCCGTAATCGTGATCGTAGGGACGACCGTCGGAGAGCACGATTAGCAAGCGCGTGCGTGCGTCCTGTTTGGAGAGTCTGGCCGTGGCGTGACGGATGGCGGCGCCGAGGCGCGTGTTGTTCTGGTAATTGATGCCGCCGATGCGTCGCTTCACTTCGTCGCTGTACTTCTCATCGAAATCTTTCACGACATAGAACTTCACATTCCGTCGCCCTTCCGAAGTGAAGCCATTGATCGAGTAAGTGTCGCCAACAGCTTCGAGCGCTTCGCTCATCAGCACGAGGCCTTCCTTCTCGATCTCGATGATGCGCCGTCCGGGACGCGTGTATGGTTGCAGCGGATGACGACCAATCGTGCGCGCGGTCGACGACGACTGGTCCAACAGAAACGACACCGCGACGTCGCGTCGCCGCCGCAAACGTTTCGTGTAGATCCGTTCGGACTGCTGACCATCCGCACGCCGATCAATCACGTAATCAATCACCGCATTCAGATCAAACTCTTCACCATCGACTTCATTCGCCACGCGCGTCAGGTTCTCAGGCTTCATCAGTTGAAACTGGTGACGTATCGACGAGATCACGCCTTTGTGCCGTTCCTTCGTTTGCTCGACGAAATTCCGATCGCCGTGCTTCACCTTCTTTTCGATCACGCGGCACCAGCCGAGGCGATGATCGGTCAGCTCGCGGTCCCACTCGTCGTAGTTGTACGCCACTTCGCCCTCGACGAGCGCTTGCTCCGGCGTTTCAGCTTCGGACCATGCGTCAGCGCCGGCGAGCTCGTCAGGATCACCGTCCTGCGACGGGTCGTTCCACGCATTGAACAACTCACGCGCGTCACGACGGTCAGGCTGACGATCGGCTCGTTGTTGCTTGAAACGGTCGGCGACGGAATCGTCGTCGGATTCGGATTGATCTTCGGGCGCTTCGACTTGCTGCACCGAGTCGTCAACGGGCATCACTGTCTGAAACAGATCGTAAACACGACTCGTCGCCATCAATGTGTCGGCCACCGTCGTCTGCTCGCGCAGCAGATACTCGCTGACGATCGTTTCCAGTTCGGAAACGATCTGCCCGTACGCAAGCCGCGCGTCCTCGCGCGCGCCGCCGAGCATCGTGATCTGGAAGAGCAACTCAAACGGAACGAGCGCGCCCGGTAGGTCCATGATCCGTGGACGACCCTGGTTTAGGTGATGCCGGATCAGATCGAGATCACGAGTGAGGCCGCGATACGCCCGACGCAAGCGGCGATCGATGCGGCCGTTTTCGAGTGTGCCAAACACGCGGCGCGCGAGCTGCGGCATCGGAAACGCCTTCAGCACCTCGCGATAACCCATGTCTTCCTGTTTTGCGATTTTTTGTGTCTCTTCTTGTGCCTCTTTGTGATCTTCCTGCTGACGTAGCTGAACGATCTCATCCGCTAACGCAAACGCGTCAAGCGCGTCGACGTTTTCTTTCGAATACTTTGCCGCGATCGCCTCGTGCGCTACCGGCAGCATTGCTCCGCGCTCGTAAGTGCCGAATTCAATCTGACCCGCCGCATGTGCAGCGAGAACTTTGTACAGCCTGAAATCGAGTTC
>DATNDM010000695.1:0-4538 GCA_035553235.1 Pyrinomonadaceae bacterium
TCAACGTGGCCCAACTTCAGTCGTGGAACAGTGGGGTCGAGTTGAAAGGCGCGACGAAGCTCGTCGCTCCCAGCGGCAGTGTCAAACTCACTCGCTGGGTGAGATCGACCGCAACTACAACCGATACACCGGCCGCGGGCATTAATAAAGTTCGTGCTCGCAAGGGCGATACGATCGCGAGTATTGCTGCCGCGCGTAACCTCGATGCTAACGACGTGGCCCGGTTGAATGGAATTCCGGTTGACTCTGAATTAAAGGCTGGACAGGAAATCAAGATCCCATCGACAGCGACGACACCCTCTCGACGTCGCTAATTAACGCAGTTTTCGTATCCACAGATTACGCAGATTGTTTATGACATCTGTGTAATCTGTGTAATCTGTGGATAAAGAATCTTATTTCATAGTTAGGAGCCGCCTCACATGCTCTTCAGAACACTCTCCGCAGCCGTTTATGGCATCAACGCTGATCTCGTCGACATCGAAGTCAACTTAACTCCTGTTCGTAGTGAAAGCGATAAGGAACCGCCCGTCACGATCGTCGGTCTTCCTGATGCCGCAGTGCGCGAGTCGCGCGAACGCATTCGTGCGGCAATTCAGAACTGTGGTCACGTCTTTCCGTTTCAAAAGACCACGATCAATCTCGCGCCCGCCGACGTTCGCAAAGAAGGTGCGAGTTTCGATCTGCCGATCGCGCTCGGAATACTCGGCGCGAACCGCGAACTCGCGGAGCGCGAGAGCCTGATTCACGTACTCTGCGTCGGTGAGCTTTCGCTCGACGGACGCGTGCGGCCGATCAAAGGTGCGTTACCGATCGCGATGCTGGCGCGTGATAGTTCAATTCGTCATCTGATCCTGCCGGAAGAGAATGCGACCGAAGCCGCGGTAGTGTCGGGAGTGAACGTTTATCCAGTCGCGGATTTGCGCAGTGCCGTTGGTCTGGTGGAGCAGTTGCAATCGCCGTCACCGCCTCGCCCCATGGTAGTCGATGTTGACGAGATACTGCGTCGAACGGGTCACTTTAGCGTCGACTTCAAGGATGTGCGGGGGCAGGTATCGGCGAAGCGTGCCCTCGAGATCGCGATTGCAGGAGCGCACAATATTCTTTTGATTGGCCCACCGGGTTCAGGCAAAACGATGCTCGCGAAACGTTTGCCGACGATTATGCCGCCGCTCGAGTTCGATGCTGCGCTCGAGTTGACGAAGATTCATTCAGTCGCTGGTTTGACCGGGCGCTCCGGACTCGTTACCGAACGTCCTTTTCGATCGCCACATCACACGATCAGTGATGCGGGTTTGATCGGTGGCGGGACGTTGCCCCGACCTGGAGAAGTTTCGCTCGCGCACCAGGGCGTGTTGTTTCTCGATGAGTTGCCCGAGTTTGATCGAAGTGTCCTGGAAGTCTTGCGCCAACCGCTCGAGGATCAACAAGTGACGATTAGCCGAGCATCGATGTCACTAACCTTTCCAGCGTCATTCGTCTTAGCCGCCGCAATGAACCCGTGCCCGTGCGGCCACTGGAGTGATCCGACGCGTGAGTGCCGCTGTTCTCTGCCTCAGATTCAGCGCTACGTCGGTCGCATTTCTGGACCACTATTGGACCGGATCGATATTCACATCGACGTGCCGGCTGTGAAGTTTCGCGAGTTGCGTGGTGAGACTGCTGCGGAGACTGATAGCTCCGCGGTGATTCGCCAACGCGTGATCGCCGCACGCGAGCGACAACATCGCCGCTTCGCAAGCGAGAAAATCTTTTCAAACGCCGCGATGACGCCGCGCATGATCCGCGCCTACTGCCAGATCGATTCGCAGAGCGAGAAGATGCTCGAGACTGCAATGCGCCGGCTCGGCTTGTCAGCCCGTGCGTACGATCGCATTTTGAAAGTGAGCCGCACGATTGCAGATCTGGAAGGCTGTGACGCGATCAATTCCAACCACGTTTCCGAAGCTGTCGGCTATCGTTCGTTGGACCGAACATACTGGACGTGACTGGTTTTCGAGTCGGATCCTGAACTTTTGAAATGGTACGCGGCTTTGCACAAAAAGTACCGAGTATTGATTTCTCTGCGCAACCTCGGCGTTCTCTGCGTCTCTGCGGTTAACTAATTCAGCAATAACACACCGCAGAGACGCAGAGAACGCAGAGATTGCGCAGAGAAGAGCGATGTCACGAGTTTTTGTGCAAAGCCATGGTACGCCGCGTTCTTGTGTAATGATGCGGAATCCAGTCTTCCGCAGAATCCAATTCTCCAAAGAGTCTTTGTTCTTGATTGGTCCGTGCGCCCTTGTCACCACGCCCACGTATCACCTATCCTGCAACCCAGCCGTACGAAATCGTTGATTCGGCTGGGAAATCACTATTTTTAAGGTCGGGTAAGGCAACGACGCGCGTGAAGCGCTGCATCACAGCCGCGTTTGAGGGCACTCGCTTCCATTCCGCATCCCCACGCGGGCAACAACAGGAAACAGTGCTGCTCCCTTGAAACTCGCGGAAGCGTGAGCTTCGTGCCAAAACAAACCGGAAGTTGTGAGATTTCTTCCGAGTTTGCCCGAGTGGACGAGCACGTGACCGCAGCCGAAACCGAGACACCGCAATCTACAGATTATGAGCTGGCGCAGAAAGCCGCCGATGGCGACATGGCAGCTTTCGAAGAGCTTTACCAGCGCCATAATCGGCGCGTCTACTCGCTCTGTTTGAGGATGACCGGTAATGTCTCGGAGGCCGAAGATCTCGCACAGGAGGTCTTCATTCAGCTCTTTCGAAAAATTGGTAGTTTCCGGGGCGAATCCGCCTTTACTACCTGGTTACACCGGCTGACCGTGAACCAGGTGCTCATGCACTTCCGCAAACGCGGTGTGCGTATGGAGCAAACTACTGAGGATGGCGAAACGCCGATTCAGATAGTCAAAGGCACGGAAAACCCGAATTCCATGCCCGTAGTTGACCGGATAGCCCTCGACAAGGCTATTGCTCAACTCCCGCCCGGTTACCGGACGGTGTTTACGCTTCACGACATCGAGGGGCACGAGCACGAGGAAATTGCCAGGATGCTGGGGTGTTCAGTAGGGACGTCGAAGTCGCAGCTACATAAAGCCAGAATGAAATTGCGCGGGCTTTTGAGGCAACAGAAATCCGAGGAATAGCCTCGAAGCTATGAGCCAGGGAATAAGCTTGTCAAAACTGGCCCGGCTTCAGAAAACGCAGTCTTCCCTTGATTGATGACAACCGAATTAGGTTCTGTCAAAGCTAGTTTTCATTCGATTCGTGTGTGTTTATGAGACAGAACAAAGGTGGTAAGCAATGAACTGCGAGACTTGTCAGGAACTCATCCACGATCTGGTTGACGGATCGATTACTCAACGGGATGAGTTCACTCTCAATACGCACCTCCGAGAGTGTTTGGATTGTGAAAGCGTGCGCCAGGATCTGGAGTCAATCGTTGGCTTCTGCCGCACGCAACGCGGCGTCTACGAAGCGCCGCCGAACGAGCAGGCGCTGTGGCTTCGCATTCGCAATTCGATTGAGGCTGAACTTCCCAGCCCCGTCACGACTAATACAGAACCCCAACGTTCATTTTTGAGCCGCTTGCTGGGTCACACCTGGGAGTTGTCGTTATCGCAACTAGTAGCATCGGCTGCGGCGATCGTGTTGCTGGTGTCACTCGCGACCGTAGTTGGACTCCGCCGCTGGAGTGGTTACCCAACGACGCCGGCCCTGGTGGCCGGAACTCAGGCCGATGCTTCGGATTTGAATGATCGATTTTTCCAGCGCCGTCAGGTAATCGACTACTGGAACCAGCGCGTCGAGCTGAACAAAGCTCGCTGGAGTCCGGAAATGCGCGAAACGTTCGAGCGCAACATGAAAGTGATCGACCAGGCAGTCGCCGATTCGATGAACGACCTGAAACGGAATCCGCATGACGAGGTTTCCGAACAGATGCTCAACGAATCGTTGAATGACAAGCTGGCGTTGCTAAAAGAGTTCTCTGATCTGTAATACTTTGTTTTGATTATAAGCCCCACTGTAATGAAATGTAGATTTTCAATTAGGCGCACGTCTGTTCGCGCCGGTTTTTTCGCGCTCGCGGCTTTTGTCGCATTGTCGGCGCTTTCCTCCACCGGCTTCGCGCAGGAAAAGATGTCGAAGCGCTATGTGGCCGGCAAGAATGTCCGCATCGAGTTGAAAAACATGTCGGGCACGATCGTCGTCGAGTCGTGGAACAAAGACGAGATTCGTCTATCAGCGACGATCGAATCAAAGGGCACTCACGTCACGCCGAAGCAGATCAACGACAGTATCGTCGTTGATGTCATGAGCGAGAATCGCGGCAAGGGCGACGTCGGCGACATTAATTTCAAGCTACAGGTTCCGGTTAACTCGTCAGTCGATCTGGAAACGCGTCGTGGAAACATTAGTGTCGCAAACATTCGCGGTGGTTTGGTGCGCGCGCACGTTTCTTCAGAGGGCGACATCGAGTTGACCAACATCACGGCTTCGCATGTAGTCGCGCAGAACGTGATCGGCAACATTTTCTTCGA
>DATNDM010000696.1:0-6159 GCA_035553235.1 Pyrinomonadaceae bacterium
AAAACGTTTCATCTCCAACGCCGGCATCGCAGATTTCTACACCGTGTTCGCCAAAACGGGAACGCGCGAAGACGGCCGCACGGAGCTTTCTGCTTTCGTGGTGGGGGCGAAGATGCCGGGCTTTCGCGTTGTCGAGCGCACTTCATTAATCGCACCTCACCCAATTGGCGAGATCGCGTTCGACGAGTGCCGTGTCCCGGCTGAAGACATGGTGGGCAATGAAGGTGATGGTTTCAAACTCGCGATGGAAACGATGGACACGTTTCGTGCGAGTGTCGGGGCCGCAGCCTGCGGCATGGCGCGACGTGCGTTGGACCAGTCGCTTCGTTACGCATCGTCGCGCAAACAGTTCGGCCGCCTGCTGTCGGAACATCAACTGGTCCAGGCTAAACTGGCCGACATGATCACGGAGCTCGACGCCGCGCGGCTGCTGGTCTACCGCGCCGCTTACGCGCGAGACACCGAAGACCGTCGTGTAACGCGCGAAGCGAGTGAAGCAAAGCTCTTCGCCACCGAAGCCGCCGGACGCATCATCGACAGCGCCGTCCAGATTCACGGCGGCGCCGGCCTCGTGAGTGGCACCGTCGTCGAGCGCATGTACCGCGACGTCCGCGCCCTGCGCATCTACGAAGGCACCTCCGAAATTCAAAAACTCGTCATCGCCGGCCAACTCATGAAGGAGAACTGAGCCACAAAAAGGCACAAAAAGCACATACGAAGATTTGACTGATGCGTAAATTTCTTTATGTGCTTTTTGTGCTTCTTTGTGGCGAAAAATAATGAAGATAAACATCATTGGTGGGGGGCCGGCGGGACTTTATTTCGCGATTCTGATGAAGAAGGCCGATGCCGGACATCAGATCAGGATTTATGAGCGGAATGGGCCCGATGATACGTTCGGGTGGGGCGTTGTTTTTTCGGGAAAGACGCTCGCTAATTTGCGCGCGGCTGATGAAGTCTCGCATGCGGAAATCACGATGCAGTTTGAGGCGTGGGACAATGTCGATGTAGTTCACCGCCAAACGAAGGTCTCGATTCATGGTAATAGCTTCTCGGGAATCGCCCGCCTTCAGTTACTCAAAATTCTTCAACGACGCGCGGAGGAGTTGGGTGTCGAGATCAAGTTTCACAGTGAGATTCATGATGTCGAGTCGCTGCGGCATGACTGCGATCTGTTACTGGCTGCGGACGGTGTGAACAGCACGGTACGGCTGCGCTATGCGGAGCAGTTTCAGCCCGAGCTCGACGTCCGCGCGAATCGCTACATCTGGTACGGAACTCACCAACTCTTCCACGGCTTGACGCTGACGTTTCGTGAGAACAGTGCGGGCGTGTTCGCGGCACACTCGTACAAGTTCAGTCCGACGACGAGCACGTTCATTGTCGAATGCGATCCGCAGACGTGGAGTAAAGCCGGCTTAGAACAGATGAATAGTGAGGAGACGCTCGACTATGTTGGCGACGTATTTGCGCAGGATCTGAACGGGCACAAGCTGCTCTCGAACAATTCGAAGTGGATCAATTTCCTGCTGGTTAGGAATCGGAATTGGTTCTTTGAGAACGTCGTATTGATTGGAGACGCGTTACACACGGCGCACTTCTCGATCGGATCCGGGACGAAGCTCGCGATTGAAGATGCGATCGCACTCCCCGAGTCGTTTCGGCAACACACGGAAGTTTCCGAGGCGCTAGACCACTTTGAAAAGTCGCGGCGGCCGGTGATCGAGGATTATCAGGCCGCGGCGTTTGAGAGTATGCGCTGGTTCGAGAATGCGGCTCAGTACATGAACCTGAGGCCAATTGAATTGGCGTATGTGCTGATGACGAGAAGTGGGCGTGTGAGTTATGACGATCTGAAACGACGCGATCCGGCCTTTATCGCACAGTATGAGTTGGGCCACGGATTACACGAATAAAAATCCGGATCTAATCCGTGTCATCCGTGGTTAACCACGGCGGTGGCTCCAGGACGCGCCGGCCCTTGTCCCATAACTTACACGTCACCGGTTTATGCGCCTGGTCGAGTGCTTCGCAGTAGTTTGTGTACGTGCAACGCCGCACCTCCTCCCCACGACCGAGTCTCACCTTCATCAACCAATCCGGATCGGCGAGCGCCTGGCGCGCCATGCCGACGATGTCAGCCTGGCCTAATCGAAGGATCTCTTCGGCTTGTTCGAAAGTTGAGATGCCGCCCGTCGCCACGATCGGCGTATTGAAACCACTCTCGTTCACTGCTTTCTTGATTGCCGCAACAAGCGGAACGCTGCGTCCGAATGGTCCACGAGCGTCAGATAACACGGTAGGCATGCACTCGTATCCGCTTTGCCCGGTGTACGGATAAACAGCCTGGCCCACCTTCGGCTGTTGTGCATCTTCGAACTTCCCGCCTTTCGAAAGCGACAGGAAATCAAACCCCGCACGCGCAAACTCCTGCGCGTAAAAGATCGCGTCTTCGACACGACTGCCGCGTTCAATCACTTCATCAGCCAAAAACCGCACGCCCACAACATAATCAGCGCCGACGCGATTTCGCACCTCGCGATAAACTTCGAGCGGCAAACGCGCTCGAAACTCACGTGATCCGCCATATCCATCCGCCCGATCGTTCTGCGCGCTCAAAAAACCAGCCATCGTGTACGCATGCGCGTAGTGCAGCTCAACTCCATCAAACCCAGCCTCACGCGCTCGCTCCGCAGCGGCCGCGAAGATCGGCGGCAACTCGCGCGGCAACTCGCGAATGTGTTCCAGGTGCGTGTCTGTAACGCGTTCGCGATACCCAAACCGCAACGCTTCCAACTCACGCGGACGCAACACCTGGTCGATAACTTCATCATCAGCGTTCTGCAAAAACTCACGCACGTGATCGTCTGAAGCGCTGAGCCATGCAGACTGCGATGTCAGTTCCTTCAGTGCATGACGATGCTGATCGTCAATCGTCAGAAATCGCTGAAAGTATTTCTCCTTCTCAGGACGTCGCTTCACCGCGAGAAAGTCGATGATCTGAATAAACAGTCGCGTGTCGCCGCCACTCGCCTCACGAACAGTCTCGACCAGCTTGCGCAAACCGGGGATGAATCGATCGTCCCCGATGCGCAACAACGGACCACTCGGAATATCACGCACGCCCGTCGCCTCGACGACGAGCACACCCGGACGTCCTTCAGCAAATCGTCGATACCAATCAAGGTTCTGCTGCGTGACAAAGCCATCCTCTGTCGCGCGCCACGGCACCATCGCCGGCACCCACGTCCGGTTGCGCGACTCGACTTTTCCGATAGCAATCGGACTGAACAATCGCGAACGCGCCGCTTCCTCAGCGTTGGGCCAGCGCGTCTCGAGTATTTTGTGTCGAATCGGATTTGCGAATTTCCACATGCTCTTTACACAGATTACACGGATTACAGAGATTTCCGTAATTCTGGTACAGTAACTCATGCAGGAGGATGCCTCGTTTGTCTGACGATTTACTGAAGTGGCGCAGCGAATTTCCGATTCTCGACAAGACTGTTTACCTGATCTCGCACAGTCTCGGCGCGATGCCGAGAGCTACTTACGATCGGCTCCACGACTACGCCGAAACGTGGGCGACGCGCGGCGTGCGCGCGTGGGCTGAAGGCTGGTGGGACATGCCGATCAGCGTCGGCGATGAAGTCGCGCAAATCATCGGCGCCGAGCCGCGCACCGTCGCGATGCATCAGAACGTCTCGATCTGCCAGTCGCTCATACTCTCCTGTCTGAAACCAACACCGCAGCGAAACAAGATCGTCTATTCGGAACTGAACTTTCCGTCCGTGATGTACGTCTACGAGGCGCACGCACGCGACGGCAGCTTCCGCATCGAGACGGTGAAATCAGACGATGGCATCACGGTCCCGCTTGAACGAATGCTCGCCGCAATCGACGAAACGACGCTGCTCGTGCCCTTCTCGCACGTGCTTTTCAAGAGTGCATTTTTGCAGGACGCAAAGGCCATCATCGATCGCGCGCACGAAGTGGGCGCGCTGGTCGTGCTCGATACTTATCAATCGGCCGGCACCGTGCCGTTTAATGTGAAAGAGTTGAACACCGACTTCGCCACCGGCGGCTCAGTGAAATGGCTCTGCGGTGGACCGGGCGCAGGCTACTTGTACGTTCGACCCGATCTACAAGAAACACTCGAACCAAAAACGACGGGCTGGATGGCCCATGAGTCGCCTTTTGCGTTTGACACGTCGATGCGCTACGCGCCGAATATCACACGATTCCTGCACGGCTCACCCGCGATTCCCGCGCTCTATGCAGCGCAGTCCGGCTACCAGATCATCAACCAGATCGGTGTTGACAAGATTCGCGAGAAGAACATCCGGCAGACGCAATATCTGATCAACCTGGCGGAAGAAGCGGGATTCACAGTGACGAGTCCGAAAGACGCGAACCAGCGCGGCGGCACGATCACGATCGCGCACGAATATGCGGCGGCGATCACGAAGGAACTAATCCATCGCGAGTTTATCGTGGACTTCAGGCCGGGCGCCGGGGTTCGCATCTCACCGCACTTCTATACCACTGACGACGAGCTCGAACTCGTGATTAAAGAGATGAAGAAGATCGCTGAGTCGGAAAGTTATCGAGAACACGAGGCGGCGGGGGCTGCGTTTTGATGCCCAATACTTACGGCGACAAACCGCCACTTTCGTACAACAAGTATCTTCGCGTTCAGGACTTAATCAACCTCCAGGACTGCCTGTCAGATCCCGCGCATCACGATGAGCTGCTGTTCATCACGGTGCACCAGGCGTATGAGTTGTGGTTCAAGCAGATCCTGCACGAGCTCGACGCGGCGATTCAGTTTATGGAAGAAGATCGCGTGCCTGCCGCGACGCGCGCGCTTAAACGTGTGATCGATATCGAGAAACTGCTGGTAAATCAGATTCACATTCTGGAAAGCATGACGCCGATCAGTTTCCTCGCGTTTCGAGATCAACTCAATCCGGCGAGTGGTTTTCAGTCGATGCAGTTTCGCGAAATCGAGTTTTCATCGGGACTGAAAGACGAGAGCATTCTGCGTGAATTCGCGAGTGACGAGTTTGCTCGCGAACGATTGCAGGCACGCATGGCGCGGCCGTCGCTCGGGGAGTGCTTTTATCGCGTGCTGCAACGTCGCGGGCTGGACGCGCCACTCGGCGAGGACAAGAAAGATTACGAGGCACGCACGCGGGCGGTGCTCGAAGTTCTCACGCACTTCGAAGAACGCTATGAAGAGTTTCAACTCGCGGAAGCACTGCTCGAACACGACGAATACTTCTCGCTCTGGCGCTCGCATCACATCAAAATGGTCGAGCGCATGGTGGGTGCGAAGCGTGGCACCGGCGGCTCGGAAGGCATTGGCTACCTGAAAACCACGCTAGAAAAGAAATTCTTCCCCGAGATTTGGGAAGCACGCACTCATCTCGACGTCGCGCACGGTGAACGTGGGTGCCCGTTTGCACACTAATGGAGAAGGAAAGAAGATCGGCGCCGCGTGTGAGGGTCAAGTTACCGGCCCGCTGGGAAGGCGTGCTCTCGCGCGAGAGCGCCACCGTCACCGATCTGAGTCGCAGCGGCTGCTTCGTGCTCACGGGCGGTAAAGTTGAAGTGAAGGAGCTCGTCTGGCTGGAGATTCAACTCACGCCGCAGCAAGCGGTCAATTTCTGGGCTGAGGTTGTGGACCAGGCTTCGGAAATCGGGTTCGCGTTGAAGTTTAATTCGAGTAGCCCGGAAGATGAGGCGGCGCTCGCGGAGTTTCTGGAAAGAATTTTCCACTCGCAGGGTCAAAATAAATAAGATTGAGTTTTCTTCTCTGCGGTTCTCTGCGTATCTTTGCGTTTTCTGCGTTAAGACCTATTCCAACGCAGAGGCCGCAGAGATACGCAGAGAAAATTAATCGCTTGCAGCCATCGTTTCCAGAGCGTTTCAACATGGCCGACTACTTCCTCTATCACAATCTGGAGGAGGGTCGGGAAAACAAGGTCTGTCTTTACTACGAAGAGCGACAATGGACGTACGGCGAAGTAGCGCGACTCTCTAATCGCACCGGGAACGCGCTGCGTGAGCTTGGTGCGGACTTCGAAGATCGCGTGTTGATGGTGTTGCCGGACTGCCCAGAGTTTGTGTGGACGTGGTTTGGCGTGGCGCGCATTG